>JAFAKZ010000317.1 GCA_019234745.1 Burkholderiales bacterium | reverse complement strand
TCTGATTAAGTATCCGCCTCACGCCGAGGCGGGTGGCGACACGATGAACTGATCGACGGCCTCGGCCAGGCGTTCGGCCGAGGGCACCTTGATCAGGAAGCAGAACGAGCCTTCGATGCGCTCGGACTCCACCATGAATTCGATGTGCACGAAGATGGCCGCGGCATGCGCGCTATCGTCAGCCGGAGACAGCACATCCCGCGTGCTGCCCGACTGAAACACTGGTAAGGAAGGTTGAATTTCGCCACCCAGCAAGTCGGCGAACGTTGACAAGCAGCCGTTGAGCAGGATGCTACCCATTTCCTGCAGCGCGTCGCGCGCCAGCAACTCGCCACCGGACACGGCCAGCAGATTGCCCGCCATGATGCGGGCCAACTCCTCGCCGTCGTTGTCGGGGAAGAGAAATAGCGCCTCGCCCTTGAGCACGCCGTCGAAATACTGTGTCACGGCCCCGACGCGCGGCCAGCGACCAACGCTGCTGCGCCCAATTTGGCTTTGGGGATGCAAGTGTATGGAGGGAACCGACAACGCGATCTCGGTGCCGGTGAACTCGCTCATCATCATGGCAGCCCGGCCGACACCGATGTTGATGATCTCGCAGAGTGCGTCTTGTTGCAGCGAAGACAAGAGTTCAGTCATCACGACTCACCATCGCGGCATTGTGTGGGTAGTCAGCTCGGCAATTCAGCACGACAAATATGCAATTCGCATAGCACCGGACTCAGCGAGAATCATCGCAGCAACACCGAATCTTGCAAGCACCTGTGCCACTCGTAAATCGGCAATTGTCATTGTACGTCCGGTATGTGGCGCAAATTACCATTTAGCTGTACAGAGCCAATTGCCAAACACGGCATTAATCTCGAACCAATTCCAATATAGCCATTGGTGAGATTATCAACAATTCACCACCAACTTGAAACCCGCACCTACCGATATTGCAACTCCAATAATCATTAGCCAAATAAACGACAACCTGCCGACCACTCACTACATAATTTGTAGGGATAGTCCCTACAAATAAATCCACATCAAAGGGCAATCATGCCCTGTTGAATGGCGAATTTCACCAAACCAGCCAAGTCGTGAATGCCGAGCTTGGCCATCATGCGGGCGCGATAGGTTTCCACTGTCTTGGGCGAGAGGGACAAGGTCGTGGCAATGTCGACCACGGCGCGCCCTTCCGCCAGCATCTGCAACACCTGGCGCTCGCGCCGGCTGAGCAGATCGAGCGGGTTCGTCGTTGTCTCGCTGTAGAGGAAGTGCTCCATCACGCTGTCGGCAAGCGACTGGCTCAGGTAGCGGCGACCCGCGTACACAGCGCGAATGGCGTCGGCCATTTCCTTGACCACGGATTTCTTCACCAGGTAACCCATGGCACCAGCCTGCAACGCACGGTAGATGTGCACCGGGTCGGAATACATGGAGAGCATCACCACCCGCGTGTCCGGGCAGCGCTGGCGGATGATCCGCGTAGCTTCTGTACCATTGAGCGTCGGCATCGCGTGATCGATGAGTACGACGTCCGGGCAGATTTCCACCGCCCTGCGCACGGCCTCCTGGCCGTCCTGGACATACGCCACCACGCGCATATCGGATTGGCTGTCCACCAACCGATACAAGCCCTCCGCCACAATAGGATGATCGTCTGCGACCAATACCGAAATAGTCATATCAGCTAGTGCCATCCCTCAGGTACGGGCAGCCCCCAGCTATGCCAACCAGCACAAATTTATGCTCGACAGTTGCGCATCGCACGCCAACAATCAACTCGACGTTTACGGAATCGGAAATCAGGACTCTTGCGATGGGCAATGTTGGCCTCTTTCTTATTTGACGCTAGCTGAATCCATCGGTTCCGCATTGCGAAAACAACCGATAGACGGATCACGGTTTTGGAGACTGCTGCGGCTGAATTCCATGATGCCGCTTGACGACAGCTATTCTCATGCACGATACGGCAGCAGAATCAGCACAACCGCTGGGGTCCCTCGTATGCCATCCCCCATTTGGGGTATTGTTATGTAACCACAAGATGGATTCTAACGGCGAGGGACTTTTGCTACTGTCAGGATGGCGAGACAATATATGTAGGGATTATTCCTACATTGCTTGTAGGATGAAGCACCAACATTCCATCTGGAATTTCATGACAAGCGTCACATTGGCGGCAAACGCGTTTTTACACCGGAATAGACCTTGAACGCTGAGAAATATGGTATTTTTGGAAAATACTGATTCGATTTCCAATTGCGTCAGGGAAGATGCGGCAATGTCCGTTCGTGAGTGCGGGCGAAGCTCCCGGGCCCGTTGCAAAATGGCCGCATGCGATGCAACGATTGGTGATCGGGTAGGTCAATGTCTGGAGAGCGTACCACGAGGAGCGCCGCTCATGCCCATCGATCTGTTCGACGATCGGGAACTGAGTGCCCAGGCATTCTTGAACCAAAGTCCTGCGCTGATCTTCATCAAGGACACTCAAGGACGCTACTTGCACGTCAACGATCAGTTCGTCAGATCGTTCGGACTGCCACGCGAAGACATCCTGGGCCGGACTGACGACGAGCTGTTCCCCGGTGCCCAGGCCCAGCAATTCCGCGACAACGATATACGCGCCATGGTGAGCGGCATGACTTACGAGACAGAAGAAACCGCCCAGTACACCGACGGCGTACATACCAGTATCGTCAGCAAGTTTCCCGTATACGAGGCAGATGGCCAGCTGGTCGCCGTTGGCGGCATCGTCACCGATATCACCCAGCGCAAGTTCGACGAGGCGAGCCTGCTCGAAAGCAGGGCCTTGCTCGCCGAAGCCGAGCGCATCGCCCACCTGGGCTGCTGGCAGTGGCACCAGACAAGCGGTCGCCTGCTGTGGTCCGACGAGATGTACCGCATATTCGGCGTAGACATGGCGCGCTTCCGTCCTTCGCTCGCCGTGGTCATGCAATGCGTACACGAGGCCGATCGGGCCATGGTCGAATTCTCTCAGTCGGAGCTGCTTCGTACCGGTCAGCCGTCAACCACGGAACAGCGCATCGTCCGGCCAAATGGCGACGTTCGCCACACGCGTTTTCACTCTATCGTCGTGCGCGACGAAGTCGGTGGCGTCGACAAGGTGCTGGGGACCTGTCTCGACATCACCGAGCAAAAGCGCACCGAAGAAGCCTTGCACGCCTCGGCAGAACAGCTGCAGCTGCTGTCGCAGCGCCTCGTCGAAATCCAGGAACGCGAGCGGCGTGACCTGTCGCGCGAATTCCACGACCGCGTCGGCCAGAACCTGACGGCCTTGAGCCTCAACCTCGCTATCCTGCGCCGCTCCTTGGTCGATACGATTCCGCCCGAGCTACTGGAACGGCTGGACGACTCGGTCGCCTTGGTCGATCAGACTGCCGATACGCTCGACAACATCCTTGCCGACTTGCGCCCGCCCATGCTGGACGATTATGGCCTACGTTCTGCGCTGCAATGGCTTGCCCGCGCTTTCCAGCAGCGCTTCGGCATCGATACGGAAGTCACCCCGGGCCCAGACCCGGTGGAACGCATGAGCAGCGACGCGGAAATCGGCCTGTTCCGTATCGCCCAGGAAGCGCTGAACAACGCGGCCAAGCACGCGAAGGCGAACCGGATCCAGATTTCACTCCGTACTACCAGTCAATCGCTGATGATGACGGTGGTGGACGACGGCGTCGGCTTCGACGTCAACGCCGCGCACGCCCCCTCGACCCGCCGCGGCATTGGCATGGCCACAATGCACGAACGCGCCCAGGCCCTGGGCGGCAATTTCGCCGTCCGCTCCGCCGTTGGCAAAGGCACGCAGATCGTGGCCTGGATTCCCCTGGCGATGAAATAGGCCGTTGGCGTACACATCTTGCAATACACCCGCAGCATCTTTCTGCTCACGTGCTATAGAGAAACGTCGGCGAAAAGAACGAGACAAGCGCACTGCGCTCAGTCCACCGGCGCGCCCTAAAGGACGCGCGCTCGCCGAAGCCACCGCAGGAGGAAGTGCAATGCGTCCTATATTTATAGTGGCGAAGCGGATAAGGACGGAATCGAGGGCGGACCCCAACTGCGCCAGGCTGCCTGGTTGGCCGCCAAGGTCTGGCATGGTGTTCGCTGCCATTGCAATGATTGCTGCACAGACGGCGCTGGCTACCGAGGAAAATCTCCAACTCGCCGAGAACGACTACGCACGGATGAGCCTGGAGGAACTGGCCAACGTCAGCGTTACGTCGGTGTCGAAGAAGCCCGAGCCGCTGAGCCTCGCGGCCGCATCGATCTATGTCATCACGAACGACGACATCCGCCGCTCCGGCGCCACACGCCTGCCGGAAGCCCTGCGCCTGGCACCCAATCTCGAAGTAGCCCAGGTCAGTGCCAACCAGTACGCCATCTCGGCGCGCGGCTTCGACAGCCAATCCGCCAACAAGCTGCTGGTGCTCATCGATGGCAGGTCCGTCTACACCCCTCTATTTTCCGGCGTGTTCTGGGACGTCCAGAATGTCATGCTGGAGGACGTCGACCGCATCGAGGTCATCAGCGGCCCGGGCGGCACACTATGGGGCACCAACGCCGTCAATGGCGTGATCAACATCATCACGCGTTCGGCCAAGAGCACGCAGGGCGGGCTGGCGACCGCCAACGGCGGCAACCTGGAGTCCGGCGGTGCGCTGCGCTACGGCGCGGGTGCCGGTGAAAACGGCGACTTCCGTGTTTACGGCAAGTACCTGGACGTCGATTCGACCTCGACAGCCAGCGGCAGCGCCAAGCCGGACAGCCTGCACATGGGCCAGGGCGGCTTCCGTTACGACTGGTCGCGCGTCGCCAATGAATTCTCCATCCAGGCCAATGCCTACCAGGGTACGGAAGGCCAACCGCTGCCCGGCACCATCTCGATCAAGGGCGATAACTACACGTTGGGGACGGAGAGCTTATCGGGTAACAACGTCACAGCCCACGGCAACCACGTTTTCGACAATGGCTCGAGCTTGAGTGTGATGACGTATTTCGACAATACGAAGCGGGTCGTGCCGCCGACCTTCACGGAAGACCTCCATATCTTCGACATCGAAATCCAGCACAGCCTGCGCCCTACTGCCCACCACAGCCTGGTGTGGGGCGGCGAGTACCGCCGCGATGTCGACCAGGTGACCAACAGTACGTATTTTGGCTTCCTGCCCGGCCATGTCGACCAGCATTGGGCGAGCCTGTTTGCCCAGGACGAGTGGACGCTGACCAATACGCTGCACACCACCGTGGGCGCGCGCGTCGAGTCCAACCCATATACCGGATCGGACCTGCTGCCTAGCGCACGTATCGCCTGGAGCCCCAGCACCAGCACGCTGCTGTGGAGCGCCGTATCACGCGCCGTCCGGTCGCCCTCGCGACTCGATCACGACACCTATGTGCCGGAAAAACCGCCCTTTTTGCTCGATGGCGGCCAGAACGTCGGTTCCGAGAAGGTCAATGTGTACGAACTGGGCTATCGTGGACAGCCGACGACGGACTCGACGCTGTCGGTAACGCTATTCCATGCCGACTACACGCATCTGCGCTCGCAGGAACTGGGCGCGACCCATCGCTTCGTCTACTACGCCAATGGGTTGAAGGGTTGGACCAACGGATTGGAAATGTGGGGAACCTGGCAAGCGATGGAGAACTGGCGCCTCAGCGTCGGCATGAATACCCTGCGCGAACGGCTCTCGCTCTATCCTGGCAGCAGTCGCGTCACCAATATCCCAGTGCTGGAGAGTGCTGGCATGGACCCGGCCAACACCTGCATGCTGCGTTCGGCCTGGGATTTGCCAGCCAGTACGGAACTGGATCTCACAGTACGCCACGTGGCCTCGCTAGGCTACCCTACGGTGCCGGCCTATACGGAAACGAATGCCCGCGTCGGTTGGCATGCCACTGCACGCCTGGACCTTTCGCTCGACGCGCAGAACCTGTTCAACCAGCGCCATGGCGAATTCGCCGACATCTCCACGCGCACGCAATTGGGTCGTAGCATACAGTTCAAATTAGCCGCGAAGTTCTAGGCTGGCCGTTCGACGTCGTCTTCGCCACTACGCGGCAAGGTGAAGTAGAACGTCGCCCCCTCCCCGCGCTTGCTCTCTGCCCACACCATGCCGCCGTGCCGCGCGACAATGCGTTGTACCAGCGCCAGCCCCACGCCGTTGCCTGGGAATTCCGCGTCGCTATGCAAACGCTGGAACACACCAAACAGCTTGGCCTTGTGCGTGGCATCGAAGCCCACGCCGTTGTCACGCACAAAATAGATATGCTTGTCCGGGTCCGAGATCGCGCCCACTTCGACATGCGGCTGTGCTGCGCGGGCAGTGAACTTCACAGCGTTGGACAACAGGTTCGCCCAGACCTGCCGCAGCAGGGACATGTCGCCCTGGCACTCTGGCAGCGTGCCCAACTGCAGTTCAACAGCCACCTCGCTGCGCGGCTGTGGAATCTGCTCAAATACCGCGCGCGCAAGTCCGCGCATGTCCACTTTCGTCAAATGCATGGACTGGCGCCCCAGGCGCGCAAAGGACAGCAGGTCATCGATGAGCATGCCCATGCGATTCGCCTCGGCGACCACGATGTCGATCAGGCGCACGGCCTCGTCGCTCAGCTCGCTGCCGTGCCGACGCGCTAACATTTCGGCGAAGCCGCTGATCGCCCGGAGTGGCGCACGCAGGTCGTGCGACACGGAATAGCTGAAGCTTTCCAGGTCGCGGTTGGCTTCTTCCAGCTGCTTGGTACGCTCGGCCACACGGCCTTCCAGCTCGGTATTGAGCTTGAGCACCTCACGCTCTGCCCTACGCTGGTCGTCCACGTCGGTGACCGTGCCTATCCATTCGATCAGCTTTCCTGCGCCGTCTTTGACCGGTACAGCCCGCCAGGAAATCTCACGGAAACGGGCCGACCCCGCATGGTAGAGCCGGGCCTCGAATTCGAATTGCCGCCCGCTGTTGATAGCGACCTGCCATTGGCGATCCACGGTGCCCTGATCGTCCGGGTGAAAGGCCAGGCGCCAGCCCAGGTCCCGATACTCCGCCGGCGACTGCCCCGTGTAGGCTTGCCATGCTTCCTGCGGCGCGACAAAGCTGCCCGTCGCATTGCTCTCCCATACGAGCGAACTCATGGCGGCCACGAGCGAGCGACTGCGATGCTCGCTGCTCTCCAGCGATTGTTGTGTCGCGCGCCGTTCGCTTATCTCATGCTCCAGCGCCCTTCCGGCCGCCTCGATCACGGCCGTACGCTCGCCTACTTCGGCCAGCATGTCGTTGAAGGCGTCTACCAGCGTACCGATCTCGTCCTGAGAGGAGCGCGTGGCGCGCAGGCTGAAGTCGCGTTGCTCCATGACTTGTCGCGCGACGGCGCCTATCGCCAGGATGGGGCCGGCCACCGAGGCTTGCAGCCGAGCAGACATGACGCTACCGAGCGCCAGGCTGCCTACCATCACGACCGACAGGATCAGCAGGTAGTCCTGCAGGCGGTGCCATAGATCGAACTTCGCCCGCATGAAGACGGTGCCGAGAATTTCATGCTCTGTCGAGATTCGCTTGTACAGCAGCAGCTCGTCCTGCTCCACTACGATGCCGTCAGGACCAGGCAGCGCCGGGAATACGCCGGTGGCACCGTTGCGCGTATATTGGGCGAATAGCTTGCCTTTGGCCGTATAGATCGCAGCAGCCGTGATCGGCGGCTTGGCCTTGAGCAGTGCCAGATTCTCGTTGGCCACCTTCGGATCATTGAATTCCAGCGCCGAGACGCTGGCCAGGCCCACGATCTGCGCCTGGGTATCCACCTCAGTCTGCAGTTCGTGCTTGTACTCGCGCAAATCGTTGAACAGCAGGGCGCCGCCTGCGATCAGCAGCGTGCACAGGTTCGCCGTCAACACCATGAGCAGCAGCTTGTAGCGAATGGAGCGCAGTCGACGTAGCGGCATCACGGCACCTTCCCGCGTACATGCTGCGCCACGGCCAGTAGGCGGGAACTTAGCTTCAGACCACTACGCTCCGCGGCATCGAGTGATATTTCAAAGCGGATATGCTGCCCCACGGGAAGGAAGTTGATGACACTGCCCGCGTCAAGCCCGGCGGGCGAATCGGTGATGGTGAGAACGGCCTGCGACCCAAGCCCATCGAGCACCGGCTTGAGGTGCTGCATATCCTGCGCGCCCACGAAAAGCATCTGCACCGCAGACAGGTTGTCACCGCCCTTGACCGCCCTGACGACGATCGGGTGAGTATTGAGCACCCGGCCCTGCGTGATGCGCGCCAGCTCGGCCGCCAATCGTTCGTCGTCCAGCACGGCGATGGTCAAGGGTGCCGTCTCGGCGCTGAACGAGCCGGTTGGCCAATCCACGTATTGGGAAAAACGGAACAGATAAGCCGCCTTGACGGGCACCGCAGCGCCGTCGTCGATACCGTCGATGGCATGCGTAGGGAACGAGACAGCCAGTAGCACGGCGAGTACGCCAGTGCGCAGTTTCTGCAGTAACAGGATGAGGCTAGGGGCCAACTTGCCAAGCATGGCAAGCACCGCCGAGGCAACGCAAAGGCATGGCGAACGTAATCCTCCCAGTTAGAGTCCGTTCAATGTCTTTCCCGTATCGGCGCCGATACGAATAGGCATTGCACAGGCTCTCGCCCCCGTTTGCGCGATATTGCATATGGAAAAACGACGGCCGCGCTTGGGCTCGCTATTGTCTTCTGCTGCCTCCAGCATACACCAAGCGGTGTATAAGCGCCTGTTTATGTTGATGGAACCTTTCGCCGCCAGCCCTTGTCGGACACCCTGTCTGCGCCTGCCATGACAATTGCAAATCTTCACGATTGCTTTGTCTGAAGACAGGTGTAAGCTGCTAAATATTAAGGGGATTTTTCCGCTCCGCGCAGGTCTGGCCACGACAGGCGATGCCTTACAAAATAATGACAGCGCGCGGACATGGACGAGGAATGCCATCGTGTTTACGGTCGCGCCACCGCTAAACCAGACTGGAAGCCAAGCCGTTCTCGACATCCTTTGCCAGTCCAGACACCATGGGGTTGTCATGGTTTCTCCGCAGGGCATGATCGAATCGTGGAACGTTGGCGCGGTCGACCTGTTCGGCCGCACGGCGGAAGCGGTCATACACCGGATGACTATTGCCACCGTTCATGCAGCGGACGAAGCACCATTGGGCAATCTGTTCGATATGGCCGGCACCACGGGCCGCTGGGACGGTACGGTGCGCTGCGTCGGCCGTGGCGGTGCCACGATGCCACTCAAGCTCATGGTCACCCCCTGCTTCGACGGCGGTACCACGATTGCCAACTACCTGTTCGTCTATCACAGCCTCGACGTCGGCGCAGGTGAAGAGCAGATTGCGCAGACCTCCGCATACGCGACCGCCGCCCATCAGCTGGAAGCGGATGCGCAATTCCGGCGCTTGGTCGAGCTGGTCGAAGACTATGCCATCATTTCGCTCGATAGCAATGGCCATATCGCCAGCTGGAACAGCAGTGCCGCGCGCATTGAAGGTTTCCGCCCCGAGCAGATCCTGGGCAAGCATTTCCGCATTCTCTACCTGCAGACGGAAGCCGCCAGCGGCAAGCCCGAACGCCAACTGGCCGCTGCCGCCACACGCGGCGCAACGGCCGAGGAAGGCTGGCGCCGCCGCAAGGATGGTACGCGTTTCTGGGCTAGTGTCATCATCACAGCCCTGCGCGACCAAGATGGCAACCTGACGGGTTACGGCTACGTCATGCACGATTTGTCGGAGCGGCGCGCCGCCGAGCAGGCCCTGCGCGAGAGCAACGCCTTGCTGCACGCCTTCCTCAACCACAGCCCGTCGATCATGTTCTTCAAGGACCCGAACGGCCGCTACCTGGAAGTGAACAATAGCTTCTTGGAGCGTTTCGGGCTCGAGCGGGCGAATGTGATCGGCAAGACCGACGCGGAAATCTTCGCGCCCGAGCAGGCTGCACAGTTCTACGCGAATGACGTGCTGGCCATGAAGATGGGCAGCGTATACGAATGCGAGGAAGAGGCCGACTATGTGGACGGCACCCATACCAGCATCGTGTACAAGTTCCAGGTTCCCTACGGCTCGGGTGGCAAGTCGGCGCTGGGCGGCATCGTGGTAGACATCACGGAACGCAAGCGTGCAGAGGTGGAAAACCTGCGCCTTAACGTCGAACTGCGCGAGCGCATCAAGATGCTGGAGGCCTTCGGCTACTCCGTGTCGCACGACCTGGCCGCCCCCTTGCGTGCCATCAGCGGCTTTGCCGACATCCTGGTCGAGCGCCACTCAAGCGCGCTGGACGATAAGGGGCGACATTTCCTCACCAATATCGTCGATGCGGGCGCCTATATGTCGCGGCTGATCGATGACCTGCTGGCCTATTCCCGCCTCGGGCGCAATGCGGTGAAGCTGGAAGAGGTCGCGCCCATGGACGTGGTACGCGAGGCTGTACGCACGTTTGCCAAGCAGATCGATGAATATCGGGCTTGCGTCGACATACCGGACGACACGACCCTGTGTTGGGCTGATCGGCGTCTGCTCGCCGCTGCCGTCAGCGGTGTGCTGGACAATGCGCTGAAGTTCCGCCGGGACGGCCAGCCTCCTGTCATACAGATCACGCTTGCGACGGAAGAAGACCGGATTACGCTGAGCATCGCCGACAATGGCATCGGCATCGAAGATATCTACTTGGAGAAGATATTCACCATCTTCCAGCGCCTGCACAACCAGGAGGAATATCCAGGTACCGGCATGGGCCTGGCCATCGTCGACAAGGCTGTTGCCCTGATGGGTGGCAAGGCTTGGGCCGAATCGCATTACGGTGTAGGCAGCGTATTTCGTCTACAGTTGCAGCGGGTGGCCGAGCGGCACACCTAAATGGCAAAGTTATTCGACAGGGCAGCAGACAATGCCGGCGAGGCGCGCCTTAAGCCAAGTCCCGGTATGCTTTGGGGAGGGTATGACATGTCGCGTGCAGCAAATGTCCTGCTGATCGATGACAATCGAATGGACATTGAACTGACCCTGGATGCCTTCCAACAGGTCAGACTATCCAACAAGGTACACGTGGTAACGAGCGGCGACGCGGCGCTCGACTATCTTTTCGGGCGCGGGCAATACGCGGATCGCCGTGAGTATCCCCTGCCCGACCTTATCCTGCTCGATCTCAAGATGCCCGGCACCGACGGTTTCGAGGTGCTGCGCCAAGTGAAGTCCACGCCCCCGATCAAGATGCTGCCGGTGGTGGTACTCACGTCTTCGAGGGAAGACGGGGATCGCATCATGAGCTACAACATCGGCGCCAACAGCTATCTGGTCAAGCCGGTGAAGTTCGGCGACTTCGTCGAGGTAGTACGCAAGATCGACGACTACTGGTTGACGCTGAACCTGGGGCCGCCGCTGGATAACTAAGGGCTCCCGCCCTCTCCGCGCCGACGTTCGCGAGAGGCCCTATGCGGGGTGATCCAAGCTGCATAACCAAGATTCTCGCCATGCCCGACAACGGCCCTCATCGTTTTGACAGCCGCTTCGTACGACAGTGGCCTCTCCAAGGCAAGCGCTGATGAATAGCCGCTTGCGCATCCTCTATGTAGACGACTCCAAGCACGATCGTGAACTCGTGCGGGAGTCGCTCGCCCAGGAGGAGAATGCCTTTGAGCTGGTGGAGGCGTCGAGCCGCACCGCCTTCCTGCGCCTGCTCGCCGATGGCCCGTACGACTTGGTGCTGAGCGACTTCAATATCCTCGGCTTCGAAGGCCTGCAGGTATTCGACGCCGTAAAGGCGCGGGATAAGCGCACGCCCGTCGTCATCATCACGGGCACGGGCACGGAAGAGATTGCGGCCGAGGCGATGCGGCGCGGGGTGTCGGACTACGTCATCAAGACGACCCACCATATCCGCCACCTGCCCTTTACCCTGCGCAGCGCCATCCACCAAGCTCGGCTCAAGGAAGAATACCAGCGCTCGCTCGACGCCCTGCGCGACAGCGAGCAGCGCCTGCGCCTGGCGCTATGGGCTTCCCGCCAGGGCCTGTTCGACCTCGACATCACCACGCAGACGGCCAAGCTGACGCTGGAACCGGAATCGCCGTCCAGCGCGGCGCACCAGCTCACGCCCATGGGTTATGGAGAATTGCGCCGCCGCATCCACCCGCCAGACCGGGCCCGCGTATGGCGCGCCTACCGCGAGCACGTGGACAACCGTACCCCCGAGTTGCGCGTGGAATTCCGCGTGCGCGCGAGCAACGGCGAATCGCGCTGGATGCTGGCCATGGGCATGGCCGTGCACACGAGCGGACTAGAACCGCCCAGCCATATTCTCGGCATCTTCTCCGACATCACCTCGCAGAAGGCGCGCGACGAGCAGCTCCTATTAGCTGCCTCCGTGTTCGAGAACAGCCGAGAAATCATCGTCATCGTCGACGCCGAACAGCGCATCGTGTCGGCCAACCAGGCTTGCTGCGACCTGACGGGGCACCGTATCGAGGAGCTTTGGGGCAAGGATATCCAGCTGCTACGCTCTGCCCGCCATGATCAGGCCTTCTTCCTGCTCCTGAACGAGCGCCTGCGCGCAGTCGGCTATTGGCAGGGCGAGCTGTGGGCCAGGCGCATGAACGGCGAGGAATTCCCGACGCTGGAGGTCATCTCGCAGGTGAGCAACGCCCGCGGCGACATCACGCACTACATCCATATTGCCACCGACGTCACCAAGGAGAAGGAAGCGGACGAACGCATGCGGCGGCTGGCCTTCTTCGATGCCCTGACCGGCCTGCCTAACCGCGCCGTGTTCGCCGACCGTGTGGAACAGGCACTCTATAGCAGCTCACGCCAGCGTACTGACGTCGTGCTGATGTTCATCGACCTGGATCGCTTCAAGCAGGTCAACGACACCCTTGGTCACTTGGTGGGCGACGCACTGCTATGCGAGGTGGCGCGCCGCATGGAATTGGCCGTGCGCGAGATGGATACCATCTGCCGCCTGGGTGGCGACGAATTCCTGATCTTGCTGCCCAAGGGTGGCGACCGTGCGGCCGTGCGCGTGGCGGAAAAGCTGCGCGACCTCGTGTGCCGCCCCTTCACTACGGCCGAAGGTACCACGATCCAGGTGAGCTGCAGCATCGGCATCAGTCTGGCGCCGCGCGACGGTGTGGATTACGAAACCCTGCTCGCCAACGCCGACACGGCGCTGTACCAGGCCAAGGCGGCCGGGCGCAACACCTATATGTTCTTCGGCAGCGAGATGAATACGGAAGCCAGCGAGCGGCTGACGCTCGAGCACGATATGCAGGTAGCCTTGAACCTTGAGCAGTTCGGCATGCTCTACCAGCCGCTGATCGACATGAAAAGCGAGCGCATCGTCGGGATGGAAGCGCTATTGCGCTGGCGGCACCCTACGCTGGGCGAGCTACTACCACCCGAGTTCATGCACACAGCCGAAGAAAGCAGCCTGGCTGCCCAGATCGACACCTGGGTCATCGGTGAAGTCTGTCGCCAGCTCGAAGTATGGATGACGACAGGTTTGGCACCCGTGCCCGTGTCCATCAACCTTACCTCTCGCCTGTTCGTAGAAGGCGCATTGCTGCCGACCCTGGATGCAGCCATGGCGGCCCACCATGTTCCGGCCTCGCTGATTGCCATCGAGCTGACCGAGACCACGCTGACCCATAGCGTCTCCGCCGCGCGCAACGTCCTGCCCGCCCTCAAAGAACGAGGCATAGCCATCGCGCTGGACAATTTCGGCACGGGCAACTCAAGCCTGCACCACCTACGCCGGCTACCGCTCGATACGCTGAAGATCGACATCTCACTGGTCGCCGACATGGGCGCTGGGCCGAACGAGCAGGCGCTTGCCGCCAGCGTCATCAAGTTGGGTCAAGCTTTGGGCTTGAAGGTGCTGGCGGAGGGCGTCGAGACGGAGCAGCAGCGCGCCATCCTGGCCGAACTGTCCTGCGATCAGATGCAGGGCCATGTACACAGCCACCCAATGCAGGCCGAAGAAATTGCGCGCCTGCTGCTCACCACCAAACCTTGACGACATGCAGCGACGGCTGGATGGTCACTGCGCCCCTGTTTCCTTCTTCCATTGGCACTGCGCCAGCATGCGCTGGGCAACACCGTCGTTCGGAAACTCGTTGAGCACCGTGCGATAGGCCGATGCGGCCTCGGCTATACGACTCGCTGCATAGTGGGCATAGGCGACCGTCGTCAACTCGCACAGCCGCATCTCGTCGGGCGTCGCAGCCACTTCCTCGTCGGCATCGCGCACGGCCAGCAAATTGTAGATCAACATGCCGCCCTTACGTCCCTTTACCGTGACCACGTCGACAGGGCGCAGCCACAGCCGTTCGCCTGCTTCCCGGAACACGTTGTGGCTTATGCAGGTGAGCGTATGCCATTCCTTGTTGACCCCCTCAAGGCGCGAGGCGACGTTGACGCCGTCACCCATCACGGAATAGCTCATGCGTTGGTTTGAACCTACGTTTCCTACCATCACGGCGTCGGAATGAATGCCGATGCGCACAGTCAGCGGCGTCAGCCCTTCCGCCCGCCAGGCTCCGTTGAGCACAGTCATGCGCCGCTGTGCCCGCACGGCCGCCACGCATGCCATGTAGGCGTGGTTGTGCACCAGGCTTGGGGCGCCCCAGAAAGCCATCACGGCGTCACCAATGAATTTGTCTACCGTACCATTCTCGTGCTCGATGGCATCGGTCACGGCGGCGAAATACTGTGACACACGTGCCAGCAGCTGCTGCGAGGGTTCAGTCTCCGACAGCGTTGAGAATCCCTCGAGATCGGTGAACAGGATGGTGAGGTAGCGACTCTCGACGCCCAAGGTTGTGCCGATGCCGGAGCGCGTTAAGTCCTGCACCAGCCCGCGCGGCACATAGGAGGTGAAGGACTTCAGCGCCTTCTCCAGCAAATCCACCGCCTCGAACAGGTACTTGACCTCGCTGACATGGGATCGCGTCTGGATATGGCCGCCGAAGCGGAAGCTGCGGATATTCGTCACTTCGACCGCCAACTGCTCCATGGGACGCGAGATGGAGCGCGACACATTGTCGATCATCAATATCTGGAAGCAGAAGGCGAGCAGGCCGAAGACAAGCAGATACCTTTCCTGTGCCTTGATGCGGCCGGCGAAATCATCCACCGGGGCGATGGTGAGCAGCTCCCAGGGCTTCTTGAAGTCCTTGGGGAAGGGCGAAAAGATGCCGATGTACTCTTGGTTTCCGGGGCCAGCACGATAGACGAAGCGGTCGCGGCCCGTACGCAGTCGCTCGGCCAGGGCGTTGAGCACGCGCGGATCCTGCAGCTTGGCCAACTGGTTGCGTACCATCCCGTCGGGCTTGTTCACCACGTCGAGCTCGTACTGCGGATGGGCGACGATGCCGCCCATATCGTCCGAGATGATGGTCAGCCCATGCTCGCTCACACGATTGGCCGCCAGGAAATTCGAAAAGGTCTTGAGCGTGAGGTCGATGGCTGCCACGCCGATCGGTTTGCCATCGGCGCCGGCCACCGGTGCCGTCACCGTAATACCCAATTCACCCGAGCTGGCGAAGATATAAGGGTCGGAAATGGCCGGACGATTGGACTTGATGGCGGCCTTGTAGAAGTCGCGCTTGCGCACGTCATAGGTCGCCGGTCCCGCGTCCTGTGCCAGGCGCTGGCGCCAGTCGGCATTGTAGTCATAGTGGTCAACTGCCACACCCTGCGGGGTAACCGTGATATAGCGGCTGACGAGTTTGGTACCCGCAGGCAGATCCTTGCCCAGCACCTTGCCCGGCACGGCACGCCGTACCTGTCGGAAATAACCATCCTCGAAGCCCGCATAGGCGGAATACACGGCCTCGTTCGACACGACGATCTCATGCAGATAGTCGGCCGAACCCTCCTCACGGAAATACTCTGGCTTGTCGTGCATGATGGTGCCAAACGTCGCCGCCGTGCTGAGCATGGGGTTGAACAGCTTGGTGACGTTAGCGATGTTTTCGCGCACCGAGTCCTGGATAAAGCGCTCGGAGGTATCGGCAATCAGCAATTCGTTCGAACGGTAGTTCTCGATGACGATAAAGGCGGTAACGGGCAGCGTAAGGATGATGAACACCATGGTGATGGTGAAATGCAGCTTCATCAGGACGGGTAGACGCATGCCACGCACTCCAGGATGAACGCTCCCTGCCCATGCCGGAAGCGCCATTTGGGTATAGCCCATGGCGACAAAAAAGCCTGCCGTGTGCGGGCGGGCTTCATGTCGCGCAGCATAGGAATTACTGGTTAGGCGGCAGCCCCACCGGTATGACCACCTGGTTCTGCACGGCATATTGCGAGCCGTACTCCAGTGCATGACTGATTGCGACGAGCCGCTTGGGCAGGTCGCCGCCAGGGGACGATGCCCTGTGGCACATGAAGCAGTTCTGTACCTTCTTCATGTCGGTGTTGGTCGGATACTGTACGAAGGTTTCGGCCGTTGCATTGGCCAGGTTGACCGAACCAATTGCGACGGTGCGAAGCGAGGTCTTGAGAATTTCGGGCTTGTTCTTCTCCACATAGAAATTCGGCGCCAGCCATACCGTTCCGATCAAGTCGTAGTGGGCGAACGTGCCCTGTGCCCCACCCACGCCGCTGAAGAAGCTCTGCCCCGACTTGTTCAGATTGTCGATGTTGGTCGGGCCGTCCTTGTCATTCTCACCACCCGTGCGATTTTCCAGCACCACGTTATTGGCCGGCGAAAACCGCTGAGTTTTCTCGTCGAACGACAGCACGGTAAGCGGCGCCGGGCATGCCTGCTGGCCTGGCAGGTTCACGCAATTGACGTTGGCATAGGGCGTGCCAGCTTGATAGAAGGTGTAATTTGTTGGCGACGGCGCCAGCGACGTGCTGAAGGTGTTGTCCGGCGTACGCGGCGAATTGCCCTTGTGCTCGAACGTCGCCCACAGGAATTCCGGGTGATTCTCCGTCACGCCCACCACGTGCAGGCCAACCAAGGCCACGGTGGCCATGGTTGTCTTGCCACCTGGCTCGACCGTTACGCTGCCAAGCAGCCCGGTGCCACGTTGGACCAGGATCGGTACCTGCGCCTGGGTGGTATAGGCGCCCGCCGGGGCGGGATGGTCCTTGTCCACGCGCAACCAGGTAGCCTTGAACACGGCGGCACCGACCTTGAAATAGTCACCCTCGTTCTTGGGATTGGCATAGCCGCCCGTTGCCACCAGGTTCTTCTGGGCCGTGGCGAAGTACGACGGATTCATGTGCACCGAGGCGTAAACAGGGTAGCCATTGGGCGCGACCAGCATGTTGCCATCCGCCTCGACGATAGCACCGGTACCCTCCTTGAATCCTGGCTCACCAAGCAGCGTGTGCATGCGGGTGGCCAGCACCAGCGGATGTGGGCCAACCTTGCCCTTGCCCGTGTGTAGGTCAGATAGCGTCGGTAGCTCCATGAAGCGCGGCACGCCTTGCTTGTTCAGCGCCGTAGCCCAGACGAAGGCCTCCCACGACCATTCATGAAACAGGCAGTCCGGAGTCGGTTGCGTACGCGTATCTTGAGTAGGAAAGGCTGCTGTCGGCTTGAGGTAATTAACGAGATTTTCCTGCCAGCCGTTGAGCGGACACATGGCCTGCGCTTGCGTACCATCGGCTGCCGTAGCCGTCACGCTGCACAACAGCACCGCTAACAACGCCCCCACAAGGGACAGGCGCCCCATCGACATATGTTTTTTCATACTGATCCTCCTGGATATGTTGACCAGCAGGCATGGGAAGCGACGCCGGCCCAAGGTCGGCACGCGATCCGTCTGCCCGATTACTAAGTTGCCATGGCCGGCATGCTGCAGCACCCTCCCTCCCCGGCCGTGAAGGGAATATGCGTACGCGTGCGCACACCCACCGCCAAAGCGAAAGGCAGCAGGCAATAAAAGTTAGAGGCGGCAATAAACATCGCCGTTGGTGGGGCCGCATGCATACCGCGTGGACCCAAGACCTCTCCTAGATTCGAGCGTTCAGGACGCTTCTCTTTGCACAAGGTGCGACGCCGCTGCGGACGCTGCGGCATCCTGATCAGGCTAGCAGGTGGTTTGAAATATGCCAGGACGAACGGCGGTCTGCGCGAAAGGCGCGTAGATCGGAAAGACAAAAGGCAGCCCTACGGCTGCCTTTTGTCTTTATCCAATCGGTGACTTACGTCTTGGGATACAGAATCAACTGCGTGCAACGAAAGTGCGAGATCACTCGGCCGCTGCCAATTTCAGTGACGGTGGCGTCCCAAACTTGCGAAGTCCGACCACGGTGGATCAGCTTGGCTACGGCGCGCAGCGTGCCGTCCATCGCGGTGCCGACGTGCTGGCTGTTCAGCTGCATCGTCGTAAAGCCGCTCGCCCCTTCCGGCAGGTGGCTGATGCAGCCGTAGCCGCAGGCCGTGTCGGCCAGGCTCACCACGGCACCCGCATGCAGGTAGCCGTTCGGTGCATGGTGCTTGCTGGCAATCGGCATGACGGCATGCAGTTCGCCGTCTTCCAGCTTTTCGATGACGATACCCAGGTACTCGGGCAGATGCCCTTCGCTCCAGGTGTTGAGTTCAGCTAAGGTCTTCATTTCTAACTTCCAGTGCTTCATGCTATGAATGTTCAACGTGCGATTATCGTTGATTGCGAAGCAGGTGCGCAGCCTGTTTGACGATCGGCCGTTCAATCGCCAAGCGCAAGACAGATGTGCAGGCTGGGCTGATACAATGGCGACAGAAGAGATTCGGCGTGCCGTTGCATGTCGGCCGTTCATGGGAAGCCTGAATGCAACTGCTGTTTGAGTGGGATCCGGTCAAGGCGGCGTCTAACCTCAAGAAACACGGCCTGGATTTCGAGACGGCAGCGCGCGTATTCGATGACCCCCTTGCCTTGTCGATGCCGGATGAGGAGAACGCTGATCAAGAAACGCGCTGGATCACTCTCGGTGAGGTAGGCGGCCAGAAGCTGGTGGTTGTGGTACACACGTGGCGCGAAAACCGTACAACGACGCGCGTACGGATCATCTCGGCCCGGCTCGCCACCCGGCACGAGGAACGCCAATATCAGGACGGCCATTGAGCCGGCTAAGGTGATAGCGATGCGTAAGGAATACGATTTCAGCAAAGCGGAGCGCGGCAAGTTTCATCGGACCGACACGGAAGTGCATCTTCCCGTTTACCTCGACCAGCCTATCCAGTCGCGCCTGACGGAAATTGCCAAAGACAAGGGTATTGCGTTGACCGAACTGGTCAATGCCTTGCTACAAAAGGATATTGAGCTGATCGAAACGGCACGCTGAACCAAGTCGCGGCCGCCACTGCGTGGGTCGGAAAAGCGCAGCGCCTTCCGACACGTGGAATCTACGATTTGCAGCCACGCTTAGAATTAGCGATATTACTCGTATGGTTGAGGCAATGGAATCAGTGGAATCCGCGATCAACCATTCCATGCGTCGGAAGGCGCTGCGCTTTTCCGACCTACTCGCTAGCAAATCCCTGACACACCGGCTAATACTGCCGCCACACAAGAAAGTAGGGCAGCAAAAGCGTTGAGCTTTGCCTGCTTTTGCAATGCCATTGTAAGCTCATCCATTCCGCCAATTCGCCCAGTCTCGGGCCTGGCCCGATAGGTGACTGGAACGCTAACGAAGGCACTAGCGCCCCAGGCCACTGCTGCGCCAAAGGCAAATATCGCTGACGCTATGGTCAGCCAGTTCAAGTGGTTCATTGCATCCCCGCTCGTGGCGACTTGTGGTCACCTATCAAGGCCGCACGTAGGTCGGAAAAGCGAAGCGCCTTCCGACGCATGGAATAATCGAACTTCGGCAATTATTTCATCAACGCCACAGCTTTGACCGCATTGCCCATATTGCAGCCAATCTCACACTATTGCGATAAACAGCAGCTTCCATACGTCGGAAGGCGCTTCACTTTTCCGACCTACACGATTGCATAAGCAAAAGGCAGCCCAAAGGCTGCCTTTTGCTTTCATACAGTCGACGACTTACTTCACCGCCACCGTATCCGCGAGATCCTGGTAATCCTTGATCTCGTTGAAGTTCATGTACCTATAAACTTCAGCGCTCTTCGCATTCAGTACGCC
This sequence comes from Burkholderiales bacterium, assembly GCA_019234745.1. Classification (GTDB taxonomy): domain Bacteria; phylum Pseudomonadota; class Gammaproteobacteria; order Burkholderiales; family Chitinimonadaceae; genus JAFAKZ01. The sequence continues at coordinate 653 of JAFAKZ010000317.1, read as the reverse complement.
CACGTCGGCCATATACTCTTCCTTGGTCGGGATGCGACCGAGCTTGGAGCAGATGGCGGCCAGTTCGGCGGAGCCCAGGTAGACGTTGGAGTTCTTGCCCAGGCGGTTCGGGAAGTTACGCGTGGAGGTCGACATCACCGTGGCGCCTTCGCGTACTTGCGCCTGGTTGCCCATGCACAAGGAACAGCCCGGCATTTCCGTGCGGGCGCCGGCCGTGCCGAAGGTGCCGTAGTAGCCTTCGTTGGTCAGCTGTTCGGCGTCCATTTTGGTCGGCGGGGCGATCCACAGCTTGACGGGGATGTCGCGCTTGCCTTCCAAGAGCTTGCCGGCGGCACGGAAGTGGCCGATGTTGGTCATGCACGAGCCGATGAACACTTCGTCGATCTTGGCGCCGGCGACTTCGGACAGCGTCTTCACGTCGTCCGGGTCGTTCGGGCAAGCAACGATGGGTTCATGCACGTCGGCCAGGTCGATTTCGATCACGGCAGCGTATTCGGCGTCGGCATCGCCCTTCAGGAGTTCCGGCTTGGCGATCCAGGCTTCCATGGCCTTGATGCGGCGCTCCAGCGTGCGGGCGTCGGCGTAGCCGTTGGCGATCATGGTCTTCATGAGCGTGATGTTCGACGTCATGTATTCGATGATCGGGGCCTTGT
>JAFAKZ010000123.1 GCA_019234745.1 Burkholderiales bacterium | reverse complement strand
TTGGCGGAGTGGACGGGACTCGAACCCGCGACCCCCGGCGTGACAGGCCGGTATTCTAACCAACTGAACTACCACTCCAATTGCTGCAAGCTCTGCAACAAGTACTGCTCGATTTGCGCTAAACCAACGGGCATTGCGCATATCTTGGTGGGCGATACTGGGATCGAACCAGTGACCCCTGCCGTGTGAAGGCAGTGCTCTACCCCTGAGCTAACCGCCCGAAATCTGGTTTCCGATTTCGGAAAGGCGCGCATTGAACCACGTCATCGAACAAATCGTCAAGCACTTTAGTGCCGGGCTTGTTCGAGCGGGAATCGATGCGACTTCCTTGGAACTTGGCGGAGCGGACGGGACTCGAACCCGCGACCCCCGGCGTGACAGGCCGGTATTCTAACCAACTGAACTACCGCTCCGCGCGGCCCGCTGCAACGCATACGCTGCAGCAAAGAGGCCGGATTAAAGCATGGGTGTTGCGCGCCTGTCAAATCCCCAACTGCGAATAGCCCACTGTCATGGCGGGCACTGGTTCTAGCTGTTATAAATGCGGGCTGTCGCGCTCGGCGCGTTTTCGTTGCTGTTGAAATTACTGCCCGGTCATGATCATTTCGCTGCCCAATTCCCGCTGGTTCTACCGCCTGCTCAATGCGGCCCTGATCGCATTGCTGGCGTGGTTTGCGGCCGGGCTACTATGGTTGATCTTCGCACCCGCGCCTGTGCCGCCCGCTGCGGCGCCTGCTAACAATGGCGCCAAGGGGCCGCATCTGAACATGGAGCCCTTGACGGCCCTGTTTGCCCCTCCAACCGATCAGAGCGGTGGTGAATCGCCTTCCTCGCTGCCGCAAAAGCTGCGTGGCGTGATTGCCGCACATGACGATGCGCCCGCCGCCGCCATCTTCGAAGGGGGCACACCCGCCAATTCTGCCGTACAGGTCGGTGAGGAACTGAGCCCCGGCGTGCGCCTCCTGGAAGTGCAGGGCGATCATGTGATCGTCAGCAATCAGGGGCGCCGCGAGCGCATCGAACTCGACAGCAAGCCGCCTGCTGCCGGCATCAACGACCTGGCTAAGAATCCGCAGGCGGCACCGGCCGCGCCCATGCCGAACGACTTGATTCGCCCCGCTGGGCCGCCCCATTCGCGCGGTCGGCCTATGCCGCCACAGCCCGCGCCGTCGGGCACGAATTCGCAACCGCTTTCCGACCCGCCACCTCCCGTGGCGGATATGTCCCATTCCGACGCGGTCTTTGGCCGCAGCCACCGAGTCCACGCAGTTGTTGCACGCAACGATGCGATGATGACCGTGCACTATCGCATCGAGAGTTGACCCGAGCCATGAAGAAGAACTTCACCAAACTTGCCGTCGCCCTGTTGCTTGCCTGCCATGTCATGGCGGCGGACGACCCGGTCATGTTGAACTTCGTCAACTCGGATATCGAGGCGACGGTCAAGGCTGTTGGCCTGATCACGGGTAAGAACTTCGTGATCGACCCGCGCGTGAAGGGTACGGTCAACGTCGTATCGTCCAGCCCTGTGCCGCGCAGCGAGGTCTACCCCATCCTGTTGTCGGCCCTGCGCCTGCAAGGCTTCACGGTGGTAGAGACACCCGGTGCCGTAAAGGTAGTGGTGGAGGCCGATGCCAAGCAGAACTCCAGTGCTACGGTGACGCGCAACAAGATGAATGTGTCGGGCGACCGCATCGTGACGCAGATTTATCCGCTGCATAACGAATCAGCCGCGCAGCTCGTACCCATCCTGCGCCCCTTGATCACGCCGAATAATTCGATTGCCGCCTACCCGAACGCCAATATGCTGGTGATCACGGACTACGCGGACAACATCAAGCGCCTGGACGACATCATCGCCAGCGTCGACCAGCCGCTTGATGCCGACTTGCAGACCATTCCGCTCAAGCACGCGTCTGCGCAAGAGGTGGCCACGACCATTGGCAAGCTGATGCCTGAGGTGAGCGTGCCGGGCTCTGGCCCAACGACGCCAGGCCCCATTGCGGAAGGCATTCGCAAGACCGTGGTGCTGGCCGACTCCCGTGCAAACACCCTGCTTGTACGCGGCGAAAATACCAATGCCGTCGCGCAGGTGCGTAAGATCGCCGAGACCCTGGACAGGCAGAGTGCCAACTCCGGCAATATCCACGTCGTGTATTTGAAAAACGCCGATGCGACCAAGCTGGCGGCCACGCTGAAGGCCATCCTCACCGGTCAGGAGGTGCAGCAGTCGGCGACTACGCCGCTTGGCGGCGGTACGCCCAGCCTGGCGCAAGGTGCCGGTGCCGGAGGTGCAGCGCCTCAGGGCGGTGGCTTGGGGACGACGGGTGGTACCTCGTTTACCCAGACGGCCCCCAACGGTGGCACGGGGGGCGGCACTGTTTCGCCCGGCGTGGCCATCCAGGCCGACCCGACGACCAATGCGTTGATCGTTACGGCGCCAGACAACATCTACAACAACATCCTGAGCGTGGTCGAGAAGCTCGATGCGCGTCGCGCCCAAGTTTATATTGAGGCCATGGTGGCCAGGATCGACGTGGACAAGCTCGGCCAGTTCGGCGTGCAGTGGCTGGTCGGCGGCTCGTCCAATAGCTCGTCCGTATTTGGCCTGAGTGCGATGGCGCCGAACACGGGCAACAATATCGGTGCGATCGCCGAGAATATCGCCAAGAAGGCCTACGACCAGCTGCCGGCGGGCTTGTCGCTGGGAGTGGTCAATGGCTCGATCACGGGTGGTAACGCACCCTCCCTCGGCGCGATCGCCAATGCGCTGGAGTCGAACGGCGACGGTAATGTACTGTCGACGCCGAACATCCTGACGCTGGACAATGAGACGGCGACCATCCTGGTCGGCCAGAATCTGCCCTTCATCTCGGGCACGCAGGCCTCTACCGGCAGTAACCCCAATCCGTTCACGACGGTGGATCGCAAGGACGTCGGTATCACGCTCAAGGTGAAGCCGCAGATTTCCGAGGGCGGTTCTGTAACCTTGCAGATTTATCAGGAGGTATCGAACGTCGACAAGACGGCGACCCTGCTGACAGGCAACGCGGGCCTCGCGACCGACAAGAGTTCGATCGAGTCGAAGGTGCTGGTCGACGACGGCCAGACCATCGTGCTGGGCGGCCTGATCCAGGACGATGTCGAGCAGACGCGCGACAAGGTGCCGCTCCTGGGCGATATCCCGCTGCTGGGTAACCTGTTCCGCTACGAGTCGCGCGAGCACAAGCGCACGAACCTGATGCTGTTCATTCGCCCCGTCATCCTGCGCGACGCTCAGAACGCGACGACGCTGACGAACGAGCGCTACCGTATGCTGCAGGAGAGCCAACGTTCATTCCAAAGCCCGAACCATCTGCTGCTGCCGAACATGCCAACCGTTGTGTTGCCGGATGTCGACCTGCGCTCGAAGCAGGAAGCAGCGGCGCCAATAGGCGATACAAAGCCCGTTGATGGGCAAGCGACCAGCGTGCAGGCGCCTGCTCCAGCAGCCAAGCAATGAGTTACCACCGGCTGGCGAGCTACGCATTTGCACGCAACCGCGGCGTGGTCGACATCGGTGAACGTGACGGTTCGGTCGACGTGCTGATGCGCGAAGGCGAGGGCCTGGGCGGCCTGATGGAGCTGCGCCGCATGTTGCGCCGCCCCGTTGCGGTCGAAACGGTGTCCGTCGAGGCGTTCGAATCCAAGCTGGGGCAACTGTTCTCGCGCCAGGACAGCCACTCGGCCGACGTGGCCGAAGATGTGGCGGCCGACCTAGACCTCTCGCGCTTGGCGCAGGACCTGCCGGCCATCGAAGACCTGCTGGAGTCGGAGGACGATGCACCCATCATCCGCCTGATCAACGCGCTCTTGACGGAGTCGCTGCGTGAAGGGGCATCCGATATCCATATCGAACCGTTCGAGACGCGCTCCGTCGTGCGCTTCCGCATCGACGGCCGCCTGCGCGACGTGATTGAGCCGAAGCGTGCGCTGCACGCCGCCATCGTGTCGCGTATCAAGGTGATGGCCAACCTCGATATCTCGGAAAAGCGCCTGCCGCAGGACGGCCGTATCACGCTGCGCATCGCCGGCCGCCCAGTCGACGTGCGCGTGTCGACTTTGCCTACAGGCCACGGGGAACGCGCCGTGCTGCGTCTCCTGGACAAATCGGCCGGACGGCTCGACCTCACGGCGCTGGGCATGGGTGGCGACACGCTGAAGGTGATGGACAAGCTGATCGCCGAGCCGCACGGCATCATCCTGGTGACCGGCCCCACCGGTTCCGGGAAGACGACCACGCTATACGCAGCGCTGGCCTCGATGGACGCCAGCACGACGAATATCATGACGGTCGAAGACCCGATCGAATACGACCTCGATGGCGTCGGTCAGACACAGGTCAACGCGCGTATCGAGATGACCTTCGCCCGCGCCTTGCGCGCTATCCTGCGCCAGGATCCGGACGTGATCATGATCGGCGAAATCCGCGACCTGGAAACAGCGCAGATTGCCGTGCAGGCTTCGCTCACAGGCCACCTGGTGCTGGCGACCGTGCACACGAACGATGCGCCCGCCACGGTCACGCGTCTGGTCGACATGGGCGTCGAACCCTTCCTGCTCGCGTCGTCCGTGATCGGCGTGCTGGCGCAGCGCCTATATCGTCGCCTGTGCCCCAAGTGCAAGCAGGCGTACACACCCGATGCGGCCGAGATGGAAGCGCTCGGTCTGGACAAGCCGCAGCCCATCTACCGCGCCGTCGGCTGCGACGCCTGCAACCACAACGGCTATCGTGGCCGTGCCGGCGTATACGAGCTCTTGGTGGTGGACGACGAAGTGCGCCGCCTGATCCACGATGGCGCAAGCGAAGCGGCCATTCGCGACTATGCGAGCACGCAAGGCATGCATAGCCTGCGTAGCGACGGCATTGCACAGGTGCTGGCGGGCAACACGACGCTAGACGAGATCGTGCGCGTGACCCGAGAAGGCTGACGCAAGTTCACGGCCGCGCGTAGAATGCTTCATCCGCTACAGCCCTGATCAAGGATTGCTATGTTCGGCATCGGTCGTAAGAAGGATCCGTTTGACGTCGTCACCTGCAAGGGCAAGAAACTCGATGGCGGCGCGGCCAATGCACTGAAGGTCGCAGAGCTGGACCTGCCGGCGCTGGTGAAGGCGTGCGACCAGTCGGAGCTCTGCAGCAAGGTGTCGCTCGGTCGCGTGTACCAGAAGCCGGGCACCATGCTGGAGGAGAACCGGCCGGAAGAGACGGGTTACAACGCTCGCTATGACAAGGTCACCAAGTCCATTGGCGTGGGTTTACGCCAGGGCCTGATGCGCCAGACCATGGTGATCGCCACCAAGGAACCGCAAGCGCTGGCTGCTGAAATCGGCCTGACGCTTGAGGTCGATCCGCCGCCGGAAGCAATGGTTAAATAAGCGATACGCGCCGTGCCATCGCGGCGCGCATGCCAAATTACGACATCAGATGTCGTTTTTTCTTGACTGACCAGGCGTGCTTCGACAGAATGCGCGCCATTCCAACCAAGCTGCTATTCGCACGACGCGAAGCCGCTCGGCCGATGGAATCCCGTATTTAACCTATCTCAGCAAGGAAAGGAGTAAACCAATGCCATACACGCTGACTCCTCTGGAAATTCGCTGACCCCATGACGCCACTGGTGCGAGGGGTCGAACGCCCTCGCGCCGGTAGCCCGAAAAGCCCCGGTTGCGACCGGGGCTTTTTGTTTGGGAATTAGATTAGATATGCCTATCTATACAACACTGTCTGGCGCCAAGGTGCCGGTCAAAGTCTGGACGGATGAGATCGAACCATCCGCCATCCAGCAACTCAAGAATGTGGCTGCACTACCGATCGTGCACGGCCACATTGCCGCCATGCCCGATGTACACATGGGCATTGGCGCCACCGTCGGCTCGGTGATTCCGACGCGCAACGCCATTATCCCCGCCGCTGTCGGCGTCGATATCGGCTGCGGCATGAACGCTGTGCGCACCTCGCTCACGGCGGCCGCGCTGCCCGACACGTTGGCCCGCCTGCGTAGCGCCGTCGAAGCGGCCGTGCCTGTCGGCTTCGAGCAGCACGAATGGGACAAGGTACGCGGCTCCGCCCACCAGCGCATCGCCCGGCCCCTGGATGACCGCCTGGACCGCATCGTAGGCAAGCATCCCGGGCTTATGAAGATGCAGCGTCAGTTTGCCCGCACCTGGGTGTGCCAGATCGGTACGCTCGGCGGCGGCAACCACTTTATCGAGCTCTGCCTCGATGAGGCGGACCGCGTGTGGGTGATGCTGCACTCCGGTAGCCGTGGTACGGGCAACGTGATCGGCCGCTACTTCATCGAGGCGGCGCGCAAGGACATGCGTCGCCACCAGGTGAATCTGCCGGACCGCGACCTGGCTTACTTCAGCGAAGGATCCGACTGGTTCGACGACTATGTCGAAGCGGTGGACTGGGCGCAGGACTACGCGCTCACGAACCGGCGCGAAATGATGCGCCTGGTCGTCGAGGCGCTGCGACCGCATGTGCCGGCGTTCACGCTCACGGATGAAGCCATCAACTGCCACCACAACTATGTGAGCCAGGAAACGCACTTTGGGGAGAAGCTGTTCATCACGCGCAAGGGCGCCATCTCGGCGCGCGAGGGTGAGCTGGGCATCATTCCGGGCTCCATGGGCGCGAAGAGCTTTATCGTGCGCGGCCTGGGCAATGCGCAGTCGTTCTGCTCCTGCTCGCACGGGGCCGGACGGCGCATGAGCCGGACCGAAGCGAAGAAGCGCTTCAACCGCTTCGACCTTGCGGCCCAGACGGAAGGTGTGGAATGCCGCAAGGATGGTGGCGTGGTCGACGAGATTCCCGCTGCCTACAAGGACATCGACAGGGTGATGGAACAGCAGACCGATCTTGTCGAAGTCGTACACACGCTGAAGCAGGTGCTGTGCGTGAAGGGCTGAGGAGGCTGGCAATACATGGGCGGCCCTTGGGTCGCCCAACTACCTAGTTAAGAGGCTAGAAATGAAGATCAAAATACCGGGGCTGAAACCGCGCAATCCCTATGCCGAAGCGGCAAACAAGCGCCATGCAGGTGCGCATGACAAGAGCGAGAAGATCAAGCGGCGCAATGCCAAGCAAGCTTTGAAGCTGGCACTGAAGCAAGGGCGGGATGATTTCCCGCCCTTTTTCTTTGCCCTGCCCACGGTTCCCGCCGCAATACATGCAGGGAATCGCCGCTCGACATGGTCGCGCAAACACAGTAGCCTCGCCCGCAATTAATCCACGAATATATTTGAACGTATGTCGCAGACAACGGAAGAGCGCTTCTCCGCCGCGCTCCACAATACGGCACGCGCCTGGCGCGTAGCGCTGGATCGCCGCCTCAAGTTCCTTGGTCTCGGGCAGGCGGGCTGGCTCACCATCGCCATGATCGCCAAGGCTGGCCAGCCCATGTCGCAGACAGAGCTTGCCAATGCCGTGGGGGTCGAGTGCGCGACCATGGTGCCTATGCTGGACCGCCTGGTGAAGGATGGCTTGGTTGAAAAGCAGCTGTCGCCGACCGACCGCCGCGTCAAGCTGATCGATCTGACGCCGGCTGGTATCGAGCTATATGCAAAGGTGCGTGCGGAAGCCGATGTGTTCCGCACCGGGCTACTCGAGGGTATCGACGGGCAGGCGTTGGCCGATGCGACTGCGTTGCTGGAGCGCCTGCGCGAGGCGATCGAGCGTTTGCCTTGATGCAGCGCAGCGTTTGGGCATCCATATTCCAGTACGATGGTTGTAAATGCCTGAACGTACGTAGATTCGTTCTAAAACTTTGCTATCATCGCGGCCTGCTCTAACGACGCATCCGCCTGCCCACATGTCGACCATTGCCACCGAAAAAGTCCTGAGCGTTCATCACTGGAACGACACCCTTTTTACGTTTACCACGACGCGCGACCCTGCTCTGCGCTTCGAAAACGGCCATTTCGTGATGATCGGCCTGGAAGTGAATGGCCGCCCGCTGATGCGCGCCTACTCCATCGCCAGCGCGAACTACGAAGAACACCTGGAATTTTTCAGCATCAAGGTGCCTAACGGTCCGCTGACCTCGCGCCTGCAGCACCTGCAGGTGGGTGACCCTGTGCTGGTCAGCCGCAAGCCCACGGGCACCCTGGTGATCCACGACCTGAAGCCGGGCAAGAATTTGTTCCTGTTCGGCACGGGCACGGGCCTTGCGCCCTTCATGTCCATCATCAAGGACCCGGAAACCTACGAAAACTTCGAGAAGGTCATCCTGTTCCATGGCGTGCGCTTCGTGAACGAGCTGGCCTACGCCGACTACATCCAGGAAGAGCTGCCCAAGAACGAATTCTTCGGCGAAGTGATCCGCGAGAAGTTGATCTACTACCCAAGCGTCACGCGCGAAACCTTTCGCAACCAGGGCCGCCTGACGGACCTGATCGACACGGGCAAGCTGTGCGAAGACTTGGGCCTGCCGCCCTTGAACCCGGAAACGGACCGCGCCATGCTGTGCGGCAGCCCGAGCATGCTGAAGGATACCTGTGCGCTCCTGGATGCTCGCGGTTTCAAGGTATCACCACGTATCGGCGAGCCGGGCGACTATGTGATCGAACGTGCCTTCGTTGAAAAGTGAGTTGGATGATAGGGGCGAACGTATGTCCCTAATCCATCGGCACTTTTGTGTAAAAAAGCTGTAAAAATAGCTTGCTAAGCGGGGCGAATTGGGACACAATCCGCCCCTCTTTTTTGCGGCGTAGCCTTTGGCTCGCCGCGGGTATTGGGGCACCGAAAGGTTCCCCCAGTGCTTGCCCTACGGCCCAGGAGGCTAGGGGGGGAGGCGACAGCGCCGAACTCCGGTCATGCCATGACGTGACCGACTCGTAATCCATCAAGGCAAGACGTTCTTAGACCTTCGGGTGTTGGGGCGCCGACCACGCGTGGATTGCGCCCAACCCGACTCTTGGGGGTGTGGGATATGTCCAACCTGGCGTCATCCACACAGTTGCGCGAAGCCCAGGCGCAACTGCCTTTGTCGGTTTATTTCGACGAATCGTTTTACCAGCTCGAGCAGGAGATCCTGTTCGCGCGCGGCCCGAAGTACGTCGGGCACGAGCTCATGGTGCCCGAACTGGGCGACTACCAGGTGCTCGACATGTACGACCGCTCGCGCCTGCTCAAGCGCACGGAAAGCGGCGTCAAGCTCCTCTCCAATATCTGTCGCCACCGCCAAGCCATCATGGTCGACGGCCGTGGCAACAGCTCGCATATCGTTTGCCCGCTGCACCGCTGGACCTATGACAACCACGGTGCCTTGCTGGGTGCGCCGCACTTTGCCACCAAGCCCTGCAAGCATGACCTGCCCGAGTTCCCCTTGCAGAAGTGGAATGGCATGCTGTTTGAGATCAGCAAGGGCGGGCGTGACGTCGAGGCCGACCTGAAGGACATGGGCGTCGCCCGCGACCTCGACTTCAGCGGCTACAAGCTGCACAACGTGGTCGTCGACACCTACGAGGGTAACTGGAAGACCTTTATCGAGGTCTACCTAGAGGATTACCACGTCGATCCTTTCCACCCAGGCCTCGGTCGATTTGTCGAATGCGGTGATTTGAAGTGGGAATTCGGCGATTGGCATTCCGTGCAAACGGTGGGCATTAATAATGCGCTGGCAAAGCCCGGTTCAAAATCCTATGCGGCCTGGCACAAACAGGTGTTGGATTTCTATCGTGGCGAAATACCGAAGCACGGTGCCATTTGGCTCACCTATTACCCGAACGTAATGGTTGAGTGGTATCCCCATACGCTGGTTATTTCCACGCTTATTCCGCAAGGGCCGCGCAAGTACCTGAATATTTGCGAATATTACTACCCCGAAGAAATCGCACTATTCGAACCGGAATTCATGGCAGCGGAACAGCTCGCCTACCAGGAAACGGCCGTGGAAGACGCGGAGATCATCCGTCGCATGGAAGAAGGCCGGGCGCGCCTCTACCAAGAGGGGCGTGAGGAGTTCGGCCCGTACCAGAGCCCGATGGAAGACGGCATGCTGCACTTCCACGAGTTCATGCGGCGCGAGATGGGTGGGCACATGTAAGCTGGCTTGCCATGCGCGCATGGCTTGAGAGCAAAGGTGCTATGGAAATGAAAAAGGACACTCGTCAGAGTGTCCTTTTCTTTTTCGGCGTTCGGACTATTATGAGTGGCAGATATTTCGACACCTGCCTGAATTTCCGAACATGGCATCGAATCGAGTCGATGGCCTGAATGGTTTTCCTCCTCGCTCCGAGGTTTCCTCCTCCTCGGGCGGATGAGCACAATTTACGGGCCTTTGTCACCTGCGTCATCACCCATATGGGTGAGGTTGCAGAAAATTACTCGGCCATGTTCAAAACTATGGCAGGATTACTCCAACGGCGCGTAGACCGCCTGATTGGGGAGTAGCTCATCTTTATGAGCGATATGAAACAGCGGCAGTATGACGCACTCGTCACTGCCATCCACACCGTTGTTCTCGAACCTGGCCGCTGGGATGCGATCCTTAAGCGCATCGGCGACTCCGTAGAAGCGACCTCCGGCACGTTCTATTTTTGCGACAAGTCCAGTGGCAACCCTGGCCAATGGCATTTTGCCGAGCGTGAAGACGACTGGCTGAAGTGCTATCCGGAAACCATGGCCGCCGTCGACCCGTGGACGGTGGCGGCAGCACGCAGCGCCGTTGGGCAGTGGGTGTGCGAGCCGGCCTTTTTTGACGACAGTCATATTCGCGATGGCTTTGCCCGCAAGAAGGGCGGTGCCAGCGAGGCCCGGCGCGTCACCGCTTCGCGTGCCTTCGACGATGGCGCAAACTTCGCCCTTGTGGGTTTCCTGCGTCAAGGCGACGCTCCCGCATTCAACGGCGCCGACGCCGAATTCCTCGGGCGCCTGTCGCCGCACCTCGAGCTGGCCTGCCGCCTGTCTAGCGAGTTCTCCCGTCTGCGCGTACAGGCGGCGATTGCCCGTCAGGCGCTGGATCGGCTCGCCACACCACTGTGGGTGGTCGATTCCGACGCCAATGTGTTGTTTGCCAACCATGCTGCGGAGGCAGGCCTGCCCGGCATCGCCCTGCGTCAGGGCAAATTGATGCCCGGCACGGCGGCGCTGGCTAACCGGCTTTCATCCTTGCTGGCCCGCGCGACGGGCGACAAGCCCATGAGTGGCGCCCTGGCATTGGAGCATGGCGACGCGGCACGCATGACGGTGCTGGTGGCGCCCTTGCCAGCCGATTCGCCGCTGGCGGCCGACTGGCGCCGCCCCTTGGCGCTCCTGATGGCGCACAGCCCCACGTCGACGGATTCCCAGCCGCTCGACGTGCTGACGGCCCTGTACGGCCTGTCGCCCGCGGAATGTCGGTTGTCGAGCCTGTTGCTGGAAGGGTGCACCCTGACCGAGGCGGCCGAGCGCCTGGAGGTGCAGGTGTCCACCGTGCGCACCCAGCTCAAGTCCATTTTCTGGAAGACAGGCACACACCGTCAGGGCGAGCTGATGAAGCTGCTGTCGGGGCCTTTGCTGCTGAAGGCGTGATTGCGATACCGTAGGTTGGTGTAGAGCGCAGCGCAACCCAACATGAACGCCCACACCTATGTTGGAAAGCGTGTTGGGTTTCGCTGCGTTTAGCACCAAACTACGGGCGACAGCTACTGCCGCACCAAATCGTCCCAGGTCTTATTGAGGCGTTTGAGCGACACAGGGTAGGGCGTGCGCAGCTCCTGCGCAAACAGGCTCACGCGCAGCTCCTCGATCATCCAACGGAAGGGCTGCAGCACGATGGGGTCGCGACCCTGCTTGCGCCATTTCTCCTGCTCGGCCTCCCAGCGCGCCCACAGCGCGGCCACTTCTTCGCCACGCTGTGCATCGCGCGCCGGGTTGGCGTTGTACTTTTCCAGGCGCATACGCATGGCCTTGAGATAGCGCGGCAGGTGGGCCAGTTGCTCCCATGGCGTTGCCGTGAGGAAGCCTTTGTGGACCATGCGGCCCAGCTGTTGGCGCAGTTCTGCTTGCAAACGCACGGGCTTCGCGAGCATGGCCTGCAGCGCCTGGTATTCGGTGGCGACTTCCTGCAACACGCGGTAGGCGGCGTCGCGCACGGCGGGCAGACGTGCCTTGGCGCGCGTCTTCTGGTTGTCAAAATCCTTCTTGCTGCGGGGCAGGGTGTCGTCGCCCATGAAGGCTCGGTCGCATATGCTGTGGACCAGGTCGTCCATCAGGCTGTCGGAATCAACGACACCGCGCAGCAGCAGCGCCGTCTGAGTGAAGTTGCCAAAGCACTTGGGTAGCTGCTTTACCTGCTCCTTCAGTTCGAACTGCATCAGGCGTACCACGCCTTGGCGGTGCGCGGCTTCCGCACCCGCTTCCGTGTCGAATAGGCGGATGGCGCAGGCATCCTCATGCGGCACCAGGCAAGGGTAGCCGGTGAGCTTGGCACCACCACGTTCGAAGGCGAGCTTGGCCGGTAGGTCGCCGAAATCCCAACTGGTGATCCCATCCTTCTCCACGCCAATGCTCGGGCCGGCTGATTGGGAGGGTCTGGACGCTGCAGTCTTGCTCTTCGTGCTGGCGGTTGATATGGCAGGCTGGCTTGCGACGTCGCGGAAGGTCATCTGCGCCGCTTCGCCCAACTGGCCGCGCAAGGCCACGAGGTCGCGGCCGGCGGCCAGTTCCTGCCCGGCGTCGTCTACCACGCGAACATTCATGCGCAGGTGCAGCGGCAGGTCGTCAGGGTCGAATTCGTCCACCGACACGGGATGGCCCACGCCACGGCCCACGGCATGCGCGAGCTGCGGCAAGAGGGGGGCAAATCGGTCGGCTCGGTCGAGTTCCGACATCATCTTGGTGACGAACTCGGGCACCGGCACGCAAAGCCGCCGAATCGACTTGGGCAGCGACTTGACCAGCACCGTGATCTTCTCGCGCAACAGTCCCGGCACCAGCCAATCGAAGGCGGCACCGTTCACGCGGTTGAGCTGGTGCAAGGGTAGTTGGACGGTCACGCCATCCAGCACATGGCCCGGCTCGAAGCGGTAAGCGAGCGGCAAGCTGCTGCCATCGAGCGTCATGAAGGGCGGGAACTGCTGTTCCGTGATGCTTTCGCCCGCGTGGCGCATCAGGTCGTCGCGGCTCAGGAACAGAATCTGCGGTACGTCCTTCTCGGCCACCTTGCGCCAGGCGTCGAAGCCGTGGCCGTTCATCACGTCGGCCGGTACGCGGCGGTCGTAGAAGTCGACCAGCACGTCCTCATCCACCAGCACGTCCTGGCGACGCGCCTTGTGTTCCAGCTCCTCGACTTCGCTGATCAGCTGCTCGTTGTGCAGCCAGAAGGCGGCGCGCGTATTGAAGCGGCGCCCGGCCAGTCCTTCGCGGATCATGATCTCGCGCGCCTTGATGGGGTCGACCGCACCGAAATGCACGCGCCGGCGCGCAACCACGGGCAGGCCGTAGAGCGTCACCCGCTCGCTCGCCACCACCTGCGCCGAGCCTTCGTCCCAGTGCGGCTCGAAATAGTCACGGTTCACCAGGTGCGGGGCCAGCTTTTCCAGCCATTCGGGCGAGATAGCCGCCACGCAGCGGGCGTACAGCTTGGTCGTCTCCACCAGCTCCGCCGCCACCACCCACTTGGGGCGCGACTTCTTCAGGCCGGAGCCAGGGAAGATGGCGAAGCGTATGGCGCGTGCGCCCAGGTAGTCGTCATCGTCCGGCTGCTTCATGCCGATGCTGCCCAGGAGGCCCGTGCATAGCGCCTTGTGGATGGCGTCGTAGCGCGCCTGCTCCGCTGCCGCGCGTTCCTTTTCCAGCTTCTTGCCCAGAACCGGTACGTCGGTACGCGGCGCTGGCTTGGAGGGCTTTTCGCCTTCCGACTTCGGCGCATCGCCCAGCCAGCCCATATCGGTGACGATTTCCTTGAGCTGGAAGTGCAGCTCGCGCCATTCGCGCATACGCAGATAGCTGAGGAAATGGGCATGGCAGGTCTGTACCAGCTGGCGGTTGGACTGCTTGCTCGCCAGTGTTTCCTCGAAGAAGTGCCAGAGATTCAAGAGGCTCATGAAGTCCGACTTCTCGTCGGCGAAGCGGGCCTGTGCGCGGTCAGCAGCCTCGCGCGCCTCGAAGGGGCGTTCGCGCGGGTCCTGGATGCTGAGCGCGCTGGCGAGCACGAGCATCGCCTCCAGGCAGCCTTCGTCGCGGCCCGCGAGCAGCATGCGGCCGATCTTCGGGTCCACCGGCAGGCGTGCCAGCTCCTGGCCCATACGCGTGAGCTGGCCTTGCGTGTCCACCGCGCCCAGCTCGTGCAGCAGCGCGTAGCCATCGGCAATCAGGCGGCCGGACGGTGCTTCGAGAAAGGGGAAGTCCTCTACGCGGCCCAGGCGCAGGGCCTGCATGCGCAGGATGACGGCGGCGAGCGAGGAGCGCAGGATTTCCGGGTCAGTGAACGGTGGCCGCCCGTCGAAATCCTGCTCAGAATAGAGCCGCACACATACGCCGGCCGCCACACGGCCGCAGCGGCCGGCGCGCTGGCGCGCACTGGCTTGCGAAATCTTTTCCACCTGCAACTGCTCGACCTTGGCGCGCGGCGAATAGCGGTTGACGCGGGCCAGACCCGAGTCGATCACGTACTTGATGCCCGGCACGGTGAGCGAGGTTTCTGCCACATTGGTGGACAGCACGATGCGCCGGCCGTTGGAGGGCCTGAACACCTTCTGCTGGTCTTCGACGCTCAGGCGTGCGAATAGCGGGACGATCTCCGCCCCAATCAGCTTGGCGCGGCGCAGTTCCTCGGCTGTTTCGCGGATTTCGCGCTCGCCGGGCAGGAATACCAGCACATCACCCGCGCCGTCCTGCCGCCACAGCGTCTGCACGGCATCGACGACGGCCTCTTCCATCTCCAGGTCAGCATCGTCGTCGTCCTTGGACTTCAGCTCGCGGTAGCGCACTTCCACCGGGTAGGTGCGGCCGGATACCTCGATCACGGGCGCGCCGTCGAAGTGCTTGGAAAAGCGTTCCGCATCG
>JAFAKZ010000078.1 GCA_019234745.1 Burkholderiales bacterium | reverse complement strand
TAAGAAGCGAGCCGCACTTCGGCTTTTCTTGCATCAGCGGAGCGGACTTGATGGTCGGCGATATGGTGCTTGCCTCTTGGCGTCGTGGCGTCGCAATGGTGCGACGGCTGCTTGTGCTGCTGCCGGTCAAGGCCGCGGGAAGCCTCATTGCGCTCCTCGCCTTGCTCTCCGCGCTGCATTGTTCGGCAGCAGCCGACCCTCGTCCCCAGCAACAAGCCTGTTCGCGCGTACTCAAGGTCGCCATCAGTCCGATCGGCAAATCCATGATGGTGTCGCCGACGGGGCAGGTGAGTGGCATCGTCAGCGACTTTCTCGGGCATGTTTCAGAACTGACCGGCTGCAAGTTCGAGTTCGTCGTTGTGCCGCGAGTCCGTGCGTTTCTCATGCTCAAGAACGGCAGCGTCGACATAGTCCCTGCCGTGGTGCGCACGGCCGAGCGGGACCAGTCCGGTGCATTCATCCATGCCTACGACACGACCCCCATGCTCGTGTCGCTGAAGAACACCCTGCCGCCGACCTTGGCGCTAGATGAGCTGCAGAACGGGGCGCTCGTGATAGGCGTAGTGCGCGGCTACGACTACGGGCCGACCTATACGGGGCTTATAGAGCACCCCAAGGTCAAACCGCGCGTCGCATCGGTTGCTGATCCGGACACGTTGGCTCGCCTATTGGCCGCGCATCGTATCGACGCCGTGTTGATGGTACCGTCCGCGTTCGTCAATGCGGCCGAAGCGGTCAATATCGCGGACGCTGTCGATGTTACGCGGATCGTCGGCATGCCTAGCGCGCCGACCGGGATGTATATCAACGTGCTTACGATAGATGCCGCGGAGCGCGCTCGTTTGACCGATGCCATCGCGGTGCTGGCGCGGCGCGGTGAATACGGGCGGTTATTGAAACGCTATTACTCGACGCCGACATGGGCGCTCTATGGGCTGGACGTCGACGCGAGTGTGCTTGATGGGGCGCGGTAGGGTTTGGCGGCCGCACCGTAGGCGCAGCCACTGGGTCGATGGAATTGCTGATCAATTGGGGCGCGTGAAGACGTGGAGCGAGCTAAGGGCGAGCTTGCGCTGAGGTCGTCCCAGCAGGGGCGGCGTGGGCAACGGCATCGGCTGCCCGCGAGTGCCGGCCAACAAAGTCGATGAGATTGCCCAGCAGCAGGTTTATGTCGACCGGATGCAGGCCCCAGCTGTAGAGCACATTGCCGCGCACGACCACGTCACCAGGAAGATCGGTCGGCCGTATATCGCCTGTTGCGCGAGGCAGGTTCGATAGGGCGAGGTAGCTGCCATGCGCATCGTGAACACACTGCACGGATGCCACGCCGGGCAGGGCATAGAACGGCGTCTTGACGCTGGCGGCGAGCGTTGCCCATGCCGCGCTGGTGCTGTCCCCGGCCATATGTTCGGTCGGTAGGCGCATGTCCAGGGCGCCGGTGGTCAGGGTGGTCGGGTCGACACAGGCGACCTCCATTCCTTCGGTCTGGGTACGGCCGAAATGGGCGCTGGGTGGCGGGGGTGTTTCGGCGCGGAAAGTGGCGTAGCTGATCACACATCCCATCTGGTCGGTTTTGCTGCAGAGCGGGATATGTTGAAAGGTGCCGCCTATGTCCTTGCCCTTCGGTACCTCAACGCCGTAGCCGGGGATGATGGCCGCGACAAGCAGGGACTGTTCGGGCTTGCCATCGAGCGTTTCCTGCATCAGCCGCGCCAGGATGCGGGCACCTTGCGAATGGCCGATCAGCACCACGCCGCGCCCGTGGTTGTCGTGCTGCAGATAGTGCTGCCATGCTGTGAGCACGTCGCGGTAGGCGAGTTCAGGGTTGCCGTCGTCGCCCCTGCCGGTCAGCCTGCCCTCCAGGTTTGCCAGGGTAAGCTGGCGGTATAGGGGGGCATAGGCGCGACATACTGCGGCAAACGGCGCGAATTGGGCCGCAACGACGCGGCGCTCTGCGGGCCCGGCGGCAAGCGGGGCGTTACCGTGCGGGTCGCGCGACACGGTGGGGTAGACGTAGAAGCAGTCTATCGGGGCGAGCTGCGCCGGCGCATGGGAATCGACGGCAAGTGCGCCGTCTGCCGCAACACGGGTGACGTCGGACGGGGCCCTGCACAGTTCCTCGTGCCCCGGCCGGCACAGCCAGGCGTCGTCGTTCTGATATGGGTCGGCGGTTGGGACTTCCTGGGCCGCTTGCGCGAGCGTGCAGCAGGCCAGCAGGGTGGCGAGGGCGGTGGCTTGGAGGCAGGCTCGGAGAGCGAAGGACGTCATCGGGTTTCGCCATGGGATTGTACGGTCGCGGTCAGTGTAGCCCATGTTGCGCCGCATCGCGCCCACATGCCGCTTACCCCCGCTTTCGGCGCTTATCGTTGTCGCTACGCCATAGGCGGAAGCGCTTTGCGCGCCTTTCTTCGTATGCTGCTCGCGCTTGCACTACCATGCCGAGCGCAGCCCCCAATGTCGCTTCATACCTGGAGTACGGCGTTGGGTCGGCCTTATCTGCATTTCGTCGCATTTGCATATCTTGGCAAGTTGGCAGCTGGCACCATGCGATGCTGTGGCCCAGGGCTTGCCGGGCATAGAGATAACAATCAGTCATAGGAACCTAGTTACCATGGTACGCATAACCCTGCTTTCTCTTGCCGTTGTGGCGGCGCTCAGCGGCTGCCAGAAGGCCAGCGGCGAAGTCGCCAAGTCCGACAAGAAGCCCGCGGGCGCGGCACCGCTCCTGGTCGCGGCCGAGGACGTCGTCACCGTGCATCGCGACGGCATGGCGTCCGGCACCGTGGTGACGGGTTCGATCGAGCCGGAGCGGCGCGCAGACCTGCGTGCCGAGATCTCGGCGACCGTGCTGCAGGTGGTGAAGGAGAACGGCGAGACAGTGCACCGCGGCGATCTGCTGGTGCGGCTCGACGATACCTCCATCCGCGACAGCCTGATGTCGGCGGAGGCAGCCGAGCGCGCCGCTTCGCAAGCCTTCGACCAGGCCGAGAAGGCCTTCCAGCGCCTCAAGACATTGCGCGCATCCGGCATGGCTTCGGCCCAGCAGCTGGACGACGCCGAGACGCGCCGCAATAACGCGCAGAGCGACCTGGTATCGGCCAAGGCCCGTGCTGTGTCGGCGCGCCAGCAATTGCAGCGCACGGAAGTGCGCGCGCCGTTTGACGGTGTGGTGAGCGAGCGCAAGGCATCCAATGGCGATACCGCGCAGATCGGCAAGGAGCTGATCAAGGTCATCGACCCCGACAGCGTGCGCTTCGAAGGCTTTATCTCGGCCGACAAGATCGGTGGCGTGGCGATTGGCCAGCCCGTATCGTTCCGCATCAATGGCTATGGCACGCAGGAGTTCAAGGGCGTGGTCAAGCGCGTGGATGCGGCGGCCGACCCGACCACGCGCCAGGTGGCGGTATTGGTGGGCTTCACCGACAAGCAGCCGCGCGTATCGGGCCTCTATGCGGAAGGGCGTATCGCAACGGGCGGCAGCCAGCAGCTGATGGTGCCGGAAGTGGCCCTGGTGCGTAACGGCGACCACCCCTACGCCTGGCGCGTGCAGGGCGGTGCCATCCACAAGGTGCCGCTGGTGCTGGGCGAACGCGATGCGCGCCGCGGCGACTTTGCCGTGCAGAGTGGCCTGAGCGATGGCGACAGCATCCTGCGCAACCCGCAGGACAAGCTCACCGACGGCGCCCACGTTGAGATTGCCCTGTCCACGCCGACACCGGCCGCTGCCAAGAAGGTGGACTGATATGCTGCTCTCCGACTTCAGCATCAAGCGCCCCATTGCGATGATCGTGATCATCATCGCGCTGATGTGCGCGGGCCTGATGGCCTTGGGCAAGCTGCGCGTCAACCAGATTCCCGATGTGCAGCAGCCCGCCATGGTTGTCGACATTCCCTACCCGGGCGCCTCGCCCGAGACGGTGGAACGCGAGGTGATCAACCGCATCGAGAAATCGCTGCAAAGCATCCCCGGCGTGTACCAGATTCGCTCCACGGCCAACGAGGGCGATGCCTCCATCGTCATCATCTTCAATTTCAAGAAGAGCATGGTCGAGGCATCCGATGAAATCCGCAACGCGATCGCCGCTGTGCGCTACAAGCTGCCCACGGAAATGCGCGAGCCTGTGCTGCAGCGTATGGATCCGTCGGCCGATCCAATCATGGAGCTGGCGCTGTCGTCCGAAACGCAGACGCACTCGGAAATCTCGCGCCTGGCCGAAGACGACCTTGCCAACAAGCTGCGCGGCATCGATGGCGTCGCGGTGGTCAACGTCAACGGCTCGCTCACGCGCGAATTGAGTGTACTGCTGCACGCCGAGAAGCTGCGCGAGTACAACGTGTCGGTAGCCGAGGTGGTGGCCGCACTGCGCACGCAGAACACCACGGCGCCCGTGGGCAAAATCCGCGGCGACCTGGATGAGCAGAGCTTGCGCCTGATCGGCCGTATCGAATCCCCGGCTGAGTTCGAGCAGGTGGTGGTAGCGCGTCGCGGCGACGAGGTCGTGCGCCTGGGCCAGCTTGCTACGGTGAAAGACGGCTACGCCGAGCAGAAGAGCTATAGCCTGCGCAACGGTCGGCCCAATGTCGGCATCGAGATCATCCGCACACGCGACGCCAGTACGGTGGCCGTGGCGGACAAGATCCGCAAGTTCGTGGAAGAGACGAACAAGACGCTGGGCAAGGGCACCAAGCTGGAAGTGACTCAAGATGGCGGCAAGGACGCGGAAAGCAATCTGGACAACGTGACGGACGCGCTGATCTTCGGCGCCGGCCTGACTATCTTCGTGGTCTATGTGTTCCTGAATTCCTGGCGCTCCACCTTGATCACGGCGCTGAGCCTGCCGACCTCCGTCATTGCGGCCTTTATCGCCGTCTGGCTATGCGGTTTCACGCTCAACTTCATGACGCTGCTGGGCCTGTCGCTCGCCATCGGCGTACTGATCGATGACGCCATCGTGGTGCGCGAGAACATCGTGCGCCATATGGAGCTGGGCAAGGATAGGCGTACGGCAGCGAGTGCCGGCACGGCCGAGATTGGCATGGCCGTGGCGTCGACCACCTTCTCCATCATCGCCGTGTTCGTACCCGTGGCCTTTATGCCGGGCGTGTCGGGCGAATGGTTCCGCCCCTTCGCGCTGACGGTGGCCTGTTCCGTGATGGTCAGCCTGTTTATCTCCTTCACGCTGGACCCGATGCTGTCTGCCTTCTGGGGCGACCCACCCGGCGCGCACAACGCGCCGCGCAAGGGCGTGGGTAAGCTGCTGCAAGGCTTCAACCATTGGTTCGACCATCAGGCCGACCGCTACGGCCAAGTGATCGCCTGGGCTCTGCATCATCGCCGCTGGATGGCAGCTATCGCCTTCCTGAGCCTGGTTGGTGCCCTGGTGCTGCAGGCGACGGTGGGTGGTTCAGAGTTCCTGCCGGCATCCGACTACGGCCAGATCGCCATCGACGTGCGTACCTCATCGAGCGCGAGCCTGGACTATGCACGGCTCAAGGTGGAACGTGCGGCCGAGCTAGCGCGCAAGTTGCCGGAGACGGTCGCGACCAATAGTTATGTAAACGCGGGCGGTGGCCGTGTCTATGTGGATATCGGCAAGAGCACCAATCGCAAGCGCGGCGCCAAGGAAGTGGCGGCGGAGCTGCGCACGCAGATGGCTCGCCTGGTTGGCGCCGAGTATGTGGTGCTGGATGACCTGAATAACGGCGCGCGTAAGCCGGTGGAAATCCGCTTCTCCGGCCCGGATGCCCGCAAGCTCAATGCCATCACGGCCGACTTCATGGCCAAGATGGCCAGGGTGCCGGGCGCCGTCGATATCGGCCTGTCGGAACAGGAGCCCAAGGACGAGCTGAAGATCGAGCTTAACCGTGGCCTGGCCAACTCGCTCGGCATCTCGGCCAACGATATCGCGCAGTCGCTGCGTGTGGCCTTTGCCGGCGTGGAAGTGGGTGACTGGGTGGACCCGACGGGTGAGTCGCGCGATGTGGCCGTGCGCCTGAGCCCGGAGGACCGCGTGCGCTCGGATAGCATCGAGCAGCTGCCGATCAGCGTCAGTGGGACGCGCACGGTTGTGCCGCTGGACCAGATCGCCGTCATCACCATGGGCAAGGGCCCGGCCAAGATCCAGCACGTGGACGGCAAGCGCATGGTCGCCGTATCGGCCAATGCGCAGGGGCGCTCTTCAGGCGAAGTGACGGCCGATGCCGTCAAGATCGCCAAGGCGATGACCTTCCCGCCCGGCTACGGCATCGAACTGGGCGGTGCCTCGCGCGACCAGCAGGAAGTGTTCTCCAGCATGGGCATCGCGCTCATCATGGGCATCGGTCTGATGTACCTGGTGCTGGTCATGCAGTTTGGTTCCTTCCTGGCGCCCATGTCGGTGATGCTGTCGCTGCCGCTGTCCCTGATCGGCGTGGTGGTGAGCCTGCTGCTGACGCACGGCACCTTGAACCTGATGAGCTTTATTGGCGTCATCATGCTCATGGGCCTGGTCGCCAAGAACGCCATCCTGCTGCTGGACTGTGCGCGAGCACTGGAACGGGAAGGCATGGATCGCGAGGAGGCGCTGATGCAGGCCGGGCGCAAGCGCCTGCGCCCCATCCTGATGACGACCTTTGCGCTCATCGCGGGCATGATGCCGGTTGCCATCGGCATGGGCGAGGGCGGCGAGTTCTACCGTCCCATGGCGGTAGCCATCATCGGCGGGACGATCACCTCCACGCTGCTCACGCTGCTTGTGGTACCGACCTTCTACGATAGCTTCGAGATCAGCTTCGACCGGGCCGTCGCCAAGTACCGCGGCCGTGCCGAGCGCATCCATCCGTCGCTCGCCTTCCTGCTGACCTTGGGTGAGGCCTTCCTGACGGTGCTGCTGGTCCGCTTCGTCTACCGCGCTGTCATGCGCCTCGTACGACGCATAAGCGGTCGCGGCAAGCCGATGGTAGTGCAACCCTCGTCGGCTGACTGAAGCGCTTGCAGGCAAAACAAGCGGGGCCGCATTTGCGGCCCCGTTTTCTTGCGGAAAAGCTCCCTGGCTAGCTACCGAGGTCGTCGCCGTCCATATCGGTTGGGTCGACGTCCATATCCAAATCGCTGTCGGTATTGGGCTGAGCGATGTGCAGCGCTTTTTGGATCAGGCCGATATTGATGGCGATACGCGTGGGTCGGTTGAGGTCCGGTGGCATCGCGGCCGGGGCAAACCACGCGTACTCGGTGTGTTCGGCATTCAAGCTGGGTACCGCCTCGCGATCGACGATCAGCAGGTAGTAGTGGAGCTGGCGCAGGCCGTCGACAAAGCCCAGGGGCACGGGGATGGCCGACGGGCCGCCGTAGTCGACGGCGCCGGCCGCGCTGATGCCGAAGCCCGTTTCTTCGTGCAGTTCGCGCAATAGCGCCGCCATGGGTGATTCACGCTCGTCGATACGGCCACCAAACAGGTTCCACACCCCTGGCTTCTTGACCGCGGGCGACCGTTTGCCGAGCAGGAAGGTGCCGGTCTGCGAACAGAAGATCAGGGCCCATGCGCCGGGCTGCTTGTTGATTGCCATGAAGGTGTCCTGGACCACCGTGGGGTAGGCTGGCGGGGCCAAAATTGTGCCGTGTTTTGTGGGAAATTACCGAATATATTTCCGACCGGCTTCCTTGGCTGTTGGATTGATCGATAGCCCCGCCGCAATGGTGGTGTGCGCGGTGTATGATCAAACTCCCGGTCTGACGAGAGCCGTGCCATGACACCCGCCCATCACCGCGAGCAGCTGAACAACATGCTTTGCGAGGCTGCCGAGATCGAGCACTCGCTGATGTGCACCTATCTGTACGCGGCGTTCTCCGTGAAGCAGTCGACGGCAGAGGATTTGAGCGAGGTGGAGTTCGCCGCCGTTCAGCGTTGGCGGCGCGAGATCATTGCGGTGGCCGTGGACGAGATGCTGCACCTGTCGCTGGTGAACAACCTGGTCGCCTGCATCGGCGAGCGGCCTCACTACCGGCGGTTCAATTTCCCCATCAGCGGCGGCCTGTTCCCCGCCGACGTGGCCGTGGCCCTGGCGCCGCTCGATATGGGCACCTTGGACCACTTCGTCTACCTGGAACGGCCTCATAGCGTGGAAGAACGCGATGCGTCCCGCTACCAGAAGACGAACTTCAAGCGCGTGCTGCCCAAGGGCCGGCTGATGGCGTTTGCGGACGACTACAGCACGGTGGGCGAGCTGTACCAGTGCATCCTGGAAAGCTTCCGCTTCCTGGTGGCTGAACATGGCGAAGCAGCCGTGTTCGTCGGTGGCATCGATACGCAGCTCACCACGCGCGAATTTGCCCTGGACGGCCTGCACCCCGTGCTCAATCTGGCCGACGTGGAGCGGGTGATCACGCGCATCGTGGCGCAGGGTGAGGGTTCGACGGAATCGGTAGCCGGCTCGCACTACGGCCGCTTCTGCGCCATCCGCCAGGAATGGCGCGAGTTCGAGGCGGCGCGGCCGGATTTCCGCCCAGCACGCCACGTAGCCGTGAACCCCATCATGCGCTCACAGGTGGTGGCGGGCGAACGTGTGCATATCGTGGCTGAGCCCGCAGCCAACTTGCTCGATGTCGGCAATGCCTGCTACGGCCTCATGCTGCGGCTATTGGGCCTAATGAACGATCCGTGGCTCGCGCAGGCGCAGATCCGCCCCGCCGTAGCGCGTCAGAGCCTGGCTCTGATGCATGCCGTGACGGAAATCGGCACGCTGCTCACGGGTCTGCCGGCCAGCCCCGATCACCCGGGAGTGACCGCAGGCCTGACCTTTACCGTGTCGCGCGCGGCGCTTTCCTTCGTGGCGCCATCGAACGCCTGTTCCGTGCTGGCCGAGCGCAATGGTGCCATTTCCAAGCGGCTGGCGCTGTTTGCACAGGATTTTCCGTCTCTCAAGCCCATCGCCGACAGCATGGCCGGCTTTGCACAGACTTGGCGTGACTGGGAGACCGGCTTGCGCAGTGCTGGTACAGCGATTGCACCGATGCAGGCAGCGCCCGTGGTCGTTCCCAAGCCTTCTGTTGCCGCATCGGCACCCGCTGGCAAGGTGGAGGTGGCCCATTGCGCCTCGGCCACCGTCAGTTTCGACCACGGCCGCTGTATCCACGCGCGGCAATGCGTGATGGGCGAGCCGGAAGTCTTCATGGCGAACCAGGTGGGCGAGTGGATCTACCCGTCCAAGGCCAACGCGGAACGCCTGGTGCGCATCGCCGTGGCCTGCCCCAGCGGGGCGATCAAGGTGGAACGGCACGACGGCGGCGAGAATGAAGCGGCGCCCCTGGTGAATCAGGTGCGCGTGCGCGAAAACGGCCCGCTGGCCGTTCATGCCGATCTGCATGTATCAGGGAGGAGCGATGGTCACCGCGCGACGCTATGCCGCTGTGGTCAGAGCCGCAACAAGCCCTACTGTGACGGCAGCCACGCCGATGCGGGGTTTGCGGCCAGCGGTGAGCCGGCGACGCTGAGCTCGCAGCCGCTGGCTGCGCGCGCTGGCCCGCTCCATGTGCTGCCGCAACGCAACGGGCCCTTGCTGGTGCTGGGGAATCTGGAAGTGTTGAGCGGTACTGGCCGCACGGTGGACCGGCTGACGGAAACCCGCCTGTGCCGCTGCGGGCAGAGCAAGAACAAGCCGTTCTGCGACAGCTCGCACGTGGCCGCCGGCTTTGTCGCTGACGGAGAGTAGAGCGCGTCAACGTCCGATCGCGCGACCCTATGGTAGGGCGGATTCGCGAAGCAATCCGCCGAACAATTTGCAGCGAAGCTGCTAAACCAATTGCGT
>JAFAKZ010000594.1 GCA_019234745.1 Burkholderiales bacterium | reverse complement strand
TTCTCATAGAATGGCTGCGCGATCAGGCCCACGGTACCGGCTTCGTTCTTCCAGTTGAACAGCGCGTTGAACTGGGGGTCGGTCTTGCCTGGTAGCGACGAATACACGGCGCCCAACGACATTTCCGCGCCGAAGTTCTTCTTGAAGTCCAGCGGCTTGCGGGTCTGAATGTCGACGGCGCCGGCGACGCCGCCTTCCAGGTCTGATGCTTCCGGGTCCTTCTTCACTTCCACGCGGCCGACCAGCTCAGAAGGCAGCAGGGAGTAGCTCATGCTGCGGCCGACCAGGTTGCCGGTTTGGTCTAGCACATACCAGTCGCCGCTCGATGCCGCGTGGCCGTTGATGCTGGTCAGCGTCAGGCTGGGGCTGCTGCCACGCAGGCCCACGCGGTCGGCTTCATCGAATGCGCCGCCCGTACCGCTGGCGCCCGATTGAATGGTTACGCCGGGCAGGCGCTCGACGGCGTCGGCGATGTTCTTGTCCGGCATCTTGCCGATGTCTTCGGCACTCACGACTTCTTCGATCACATCCGCGTGGCGCTTGGTAGCCAGCGATTTCTGCTTAGACGCACGGATGCCCGTCACCGTAATGGCGTCGGGGTTTGTCTGGTCCTGTTTCTGTGTGGTGGTGCTGGCATCATCGCCGTAGGCGGGCACCGTCAACGCCATCATGGCCACCGCGACAGCCATTGCGACGGGTGTTGGTTTGCAGTTCATTGCACGTCCCCTTATGTTGTACATCGCCGACTCCTTGGTTAGTCACTACACTTGATGCTCGAAACACGTCCGCGCTGATCAGGTCGCGGAAATGGATCTAATGGGGTGCCCCCTGTCGGGCTATCGATTGCCCAGTGCTGCTGAACAGGTGGCAGGAATCCAGCTGCGGCTGCAGCCAGATGCGTTCGCCGCGGCCGGGTGCTTTCTGGCGGCCGGGCAAGGTGAAAGCGAGTTGTGCCGCACCGCCCTCGGCCGTGGCCCAGCCGATCTGCTCGTCGCCCAGGTGCTCGACCAGGTCGACCGAGGCCGGGATGGCGTCGACGGTAGCGGTAGCGGACCATTGGATATGTTCGGGGCGCAGGCCCAGCGTGAGCTCGCTGCCGGCGGGCAGGGCGCAGGCGATGGGCACGGTGAGGCGGGCATTGCCTGGCACCACGATCTCACTGCCCAGTACGCCGTGGTCGGCGAGCTTGGCAGGCAGGAAGTTCATCTTGGGCGAACCCAGGAAGCCTGCTACGAACTGGTTGACCGGGTTTTCGTAGAGTTCCAGCGGCGTGCCGACCTGCTCGATGCGGCCGCCGTTGAAGACAGCAATGCGGTCGCCTAGCGTCATTGCCTCGACCTGGTCGTGGGTGACGTAGATCATCGTGGTGGCGAGCTTCTCGTGCAGCTTCGCGAGCTCGATGCGCATCTGTACGCGCAGCGAGGCGTCGAGGTTCGACAGCGGCTCATCGAACAGGAAGACGTCCGGCTTGCGCACGATGGCGCGGCCGATGGCGACCCGCTGGCGCTGGCCACCTGAGAGAGCCTTGGGTTTGCGATCCAGCAGATGGGTAATCTGCAGCGTTTCGGCGGCGGTGCCGACGGCGCGGTCGATCTCGGTCTGCGGGTGGCGGGCGAGCTTCAGGCTGAAGCCCATGTTCTCGCGCACCGTCATATGCGGGTAGAGCGCGTAGCTCTGGAACACCATGGCCACGCCCCGCTTGGCAGCGGGCACGTCGTTTACCGTCTTGCCACCAATCTGTAATTCGCCACTGCTAATCTCTTCCAAACCTGCGATCATGCGTAAGGTCGTGGATTTGCCGCAGCCGGAAGGCCCGACGAACACCATGAATTCGCCATCGCGGATCGATAAATCGATGTCGCGCAAGACGCAGTTTTCGTCCTCGTACGTTTTGCACAGGCGTGACAATCTCAGGTCAGCCATATCTGGCTTCCTTTCTAGCGTGTTGGATTCAGAGAGCGGGACGATGCCCGCGTGGGCTCAGATCACTCAGCCGTCCAATGGCGCAGGCAGTCGCCCACGTGCTTCAATGCTGCCGTTCAGCCAATCCACCACTGCGTCCAACGCAGGCTCCGCAAAGCCGTAAGTCACCAGCGCTGGGCAGGGCAGGTCTGCTGCCATATAGGGGTTCCATAGGGCCAGATGCAGGTCCGGCCGCCAGCTTTCCTGCTCGCGCTTGCCGTAGCGCGCACGGGTGGTGCTGGCCAGTACCGAGAAGGCGCCATCTTGCGGCAGCGATGCCCAATCCAGCTGCTCGCGCTTTTGGTACTGGACGACATCCAGCCGGTACAGTGGGGCCAGTTTGTTGATCAGCACTTGGGCCGACAGGCCCTGTTCCGATACGCCGTCGGACGGCGCGTCGGCCTGGATGACGAGGCGAACATGGCTGCCCAGCGTGGGGCGCGTGGGCTCGCCAACGGCCGTCAACGCACGTGCCCAGGCCTCAGCAAACAGTTGGCGATCAGCCGCTTCCTGCTCGGCCGTGTAGTCGCGTTGAACAGAGGGGAAGCGCTGGATCATCGCGTTGACGCGCGCGTCGGCCTGCTGCAGGCGGGCGAGATCGATGCTGCCTGCAGCCACGGCCGAGATCAGCGCATCGCGTGAGGCGGTCATCTCGTCGGGGAATTCGAGCACGAGCGACAGGTCAGCCCCAGCTTCCAATGCCATCACGGTGCCGCGCGCCTGGCCCCAGCGCTCGCGGATGGCCTTCATATTCATGCCGTCCGTGATCGTCACGCCCTGATAGGCCCAGTTGTCGCGCAAGAGCGTCTGCAGGATGGCGGGCGACAGCGTAGCGGGGCGTTCTGCATCGAAGGCGGGGAAGACGATATGCGCACTCATCAGGCCGGGTGTCTGCTGGATGAGTGCGTGAAACGGCGACAGCTCGTATTGCTCGATGGCGCCGCGTGCCTTGTCGACCACGGGTAGCGCGAGGTGCGAGTCGGTATGTGTGTCGCCGTGGCCGGGGAAGTGCTTGACGCAGGTCGCCACGCCTTCGCCCAGGTGCCCTGCCATCCAGGCACCGGCCAGGCGGGCGGCCTTGGCTGGATCGGCACCGAAGGAGCGCTCGGCGATCACCGGGTTGCGCGGGTTGTTGTTCAGATCCAGGACCGGGGCGTAGTTCCAGTTGATGCCAAGCGATGCAAGGCCACGTGCCACGGCGGCGCCGACGCGGTAGGCCAGCGTCTCGTCGTCCGCCGCACCCAGGGCCATGGCGCTGGGCGCTTGCGGCAGGAATAGCGTGCGCATGACGGCGCCGCCTTCCTGGTCGATGCCGATCAGCAGATCACTACCAAGTGCTGCCTTCAGGTCTGCCACCAGTTGGCGCGTTTTCTCGGCGCTCGACACATTGCGACGGAACAGGCAGATGGCGCGGAAGTGGTGCTGCCGCAGGAAGTCCGCCTCGCTTGCCGCCAGCGTGTCAGTCTGGATGTCCACCATCAGGGCGCGTCCGGCAAGGCGTTGAATATCTTGGTTCATGTTCGGTTTGCGGTTCGTCGTATCGGGTTGATCGTTATTTCACCGCGCCATCGAACCCACGCAGGAAGTAGCGCTGGGTAAAGATGAACACGGCCAGGATGGGCAGTACGGTCAGCACGGCGCCGGCGGCGACCACGCGGGTCTTGAAGCTGAAGGAGCCGGCCAGGTAGAGCACGCCTACGCTGAGCGGGAATTTCTCGGGGCTGGTCATCACCACGGATGGCCAGATGTATTGGTTCCAGGCCGTCACCATGGTGAGGATGGTGAGTGCGCTGATGGCGGGCTTGGCGAGCGGCAGCATGATCTTCCAGAAGATCTCCCACTCGTTGGCGCCGTCGACGCGGGCGGCGTCGATCAAGTCCTGCGGCACGGCCTCGAAGGCCTGCTTCATCAGGAAGATGCCGACGGCGCCGGCCAGATTCGGCAGTACGACGCCCGAAACCGTATCGTTGAGGTGCAGCTTCGAAATGGTGATGAAGTTCACCAGGAAGTTGACCTCGGCCGGCAGGATCATCGTGGCGATGATGGCGCCGAATACGAACTTGCGCCCCGGGAACTGCATGCGCGCCAGTGGGTAGGCGGCCAGGCTGCAGATGACGATGGTGCCGACGACAGTCGCGAGCGAGATCAGGATGGAGTTCTTGTAATAGCTGACCAGGTCGATGGTGCGGAACACCTCGATGAAGTTGTCGAAGCCCGGCTTGGTAGGCCACAGCGGCGGCGGGAAGCTGTATACATCGCCGCTGGTGGAGAGCGCGGTAACGAGCGTCCACCAGAAGGGGTACACCGTGAGCACGGCGATGACCGAGAGCAGCAGATAATGCGGCAGGCGTGCAGCAATGCGGCGCAGGTGCGAGGCGCTGTCTGCGGCGGCAGGCAGGTCGAGGCGATGCGTATCGGTGGCGGGCATGGTGTCGACGTTGCTCATGATTGCCGGGGTTGCAGGTAGCGGAAGTTGAGCCAGGCCAGCACAACGCAGAAACCCGACGCGATCAGGCTGGCAGCCAAG
>JAFAKZ010000459.1 GCA_019234745.1 Burkholderiales bacterium | reverse complement strand
GTGAAGATTGGTGACTGGGACCTGGGCGGCGTAGCGCCGGGTGAGATGCAACGCCTGGAAGTCAATCTACCTAAACCCTTATCCAATAGAGCCCTCCCAACGCGCGGCGGGCGACACTTCTAGTGGGTCCTATGTTCACCAGCTCCGGCCAACACCCCAAAGCCATCGCCATCGCCCGTGCGCTCGTGGACGGCTTCGACCGCCACTACACGCGCTTCCGCCAGGTGAGCCAGGAGGCCAAGGTGCGTTTCGAGCAGGGCGATTGGCGCGGTGCCCAGCAGGCGGCGCGCGAGCGTATCCGCTTCTACGACCAGCGCGTGGACGAGTGCGTGGAGCGCCTGCACGAGGAATTCCACGCCGACTGGCTGGACGACGATATCTGGCAGCAGGCCAAGCTCTTGTTCATCGGCATGCTGGTGAACCACAAGCAGCCGGAGCTGGCCGAGACATTCTTCAACTCCGTGTGCTGCAAAATCCTGCACCGCAATTACTTCCATAACGACTTCATCTTCGTACGGCCGGCCGTCTCCACCGAGTACATCGAGTCCGACCCGCCCACCTACCGCAGCTACTACCCGCGCACGGGCGGCTTCCTGCCCACGCTGGCGCAGATCATCGAGGACTTCGGCTGGCAGCGCGAGTTCGCTGACCTGGGCCGCGATTTGGACTATGTCGCCGCCGCCGCGCTCAAGCATGTGGGCGGCGCCTGGCCGGACGTGGAGGCGAACTTCCAGATCCAGGTGCTGGCCAGCGCCTTCTACCGCAACAAGGCGGCCTACATCATCGGCAAGGCCGTGAACGGCAACCAGGAATACCCCTTCGCCATCCCGGTGCTGCACGATGCGGCCGGCAAGCTCTACCTCGACACCATCCTGCTCGAACCGCGCCGCATCGCCATCCTGTTCTCGCTGAACCGGGCTTACTTCATGGTCGATATGGTGGCGCCGTCGGGCTATGTGGCCTTCCTGCGCGGCATGCTGCCGTTCAAGCCCAAGGCCGAGCTGTACACCATGTTGGGGCTGGCGAAGCAGGGCAAGACGGCCTTCTACCGCGATCTGATCTACCACCTGCGCCACTCGCAGGACGATTTCATCATCGCACCCGGCATACGCGGCCTGGTGATGCTGGTGTTCACCCTGCCCTCCTTCCCCTACGTGTTCAAGGTGATCAAGGATGCCATCGCGCCGACCAAGGACGTGACGAAGGAGATCGTGCGGGCGAAATACCTGCTGGTAAAGCACCACGACCGCGTCGGGCGCATGGCCGATACGCTGGAGTTCTCCAACGTCGCCCTACCCCGCGCGCGCTTCACGGAGGAATTGCTCAAGGAGCTGCGCGAGCTGGCGCCCAGCATCCTGGAGGAAGACGGCGACGAGGTGGTGATACGCCACCTCTATATCGAGCGGCGCATGGAGCCGCTCAACCTGTTCCTGAACCGCGCCACGCCCGCCCAGCTGGAACAGGCCGTGATCGACTATGGCAATGCCATCCGCGAGCTGGCCACGGCCAATATCTTCCCCGGCGACATGCTGTTCAAGAACTTCGGCATCACGCGCTATAGCCGCGTGGTGTTCTACGACTACGACGAAATCGAGTACATGACGGACTGCAATTTCCGGGCGATCCCGGAGGCGCCCACGCCCGAGGCGGAGATGTCGAGCGAACCCTGGTACCCGATCGCGCGCAACGATGTGTTCCCCGAAGAATTCGCCCGCTTCCTGCTCGGCCCCACGGAAATCCGCCGCGTCTTCCTGCAGCACCACCGCGACTTGCTCGACCCGGCCTTCTGGCGCAGCCGGCAGGAACGCATTGCGGCGGGGTTCGTGGAGGATTTCTTCCCATATCCGGAGGAGTTGCGCTTTCGCAATCAGTTTGCGGGCTAAGCGGGTGAGCGTAGGGCGCAATCCCGAAGGTATTGCGCCGAACGAAATGTTTCCACCATGATCGGCAAGATCCTCCCAGGCTGATGCGGTTCACATCATGCGGCGCAATACCCTGCGGGGATTGCGCCCTACGTGCTGACATGCCTCGCATCCGCGCGGGTTGATAAAGCCAACCCACCCTACAGATGCATTATTCCCCTACGGGCGTCAGGCGTAGGTTGGGCTGAGCTCTGCGAAGCCCAACCTACGATTTAGCTCAACCACATCGCGCTGACCGAGCCCGTCAGCAATCCCGCCAGCACGGCGCCGAACAGGGCGCGCATGCCTATCTTCGCCAGTATTGGCCGCTGGTTGGGCGCCAGCGCCCCCATGCAGGCTACGCAGACGCCCACCGACGAGAAGTTGGAGAAGGACGACAGGGCGAAGGTCGAAATCATGATGGCGTGCGGCGACAGTATATGCGCGTTCTTCATGCGCGCCAGGTCCAGGTAGGCCACGAACTCGTTCACCACGATCTTCTGCCCCAGGAGCGAACCCACCTGCAGCGTCTCCGCCCAGGGCACGCCCATGAGCCAGGCGAAGGGCCGGAACATCTGGCCGAACAGGTATTGCAGGGTGAGGCCGGGAAACACGCCGCCCGTGTGCGCAGCGATGGCCTGGTTCACGCCCAGCCAGTCGCCGATCCAGTTCTGCGTCAGGTAGTTGAGCAGCGCGATCAGCGACACGCATACCAGCAGCACGGAGCCGATCACGGCCGCCAGCTTCATACCGTCGATGGCACCCATCACCAGCGCATTGATGAAGTGGCCGTGCTTGCCCTTCTCGATGGTCAGCAGGTTAGGCGGCAGTGTAGGCATCTCACTCTCCGGCATCAGCAGCTTGGCGAACACGACGGCGGCCGGTGCGTTCATGATGGAGGCGAGGATCAGCCAGGTGGCGAAGTGCGACTGCTGGGCCGGGTCGCTGCCGCCTAGGAAGCTCACGTACGCCCCCAGCACGGAGCCGGCCAGGCACGAAAGGCCGCCCGTCATCATGCAGAACAGCTCGGAGCGCGTCATGTCGGGGATGAAGGGGCGCACCAGCAGTGGGGCCTCGGACTGGCCCAGGAAGACGGCGCCGGCCACCGCCAGGCTCTCCGTGCCCGTCAGGCGCATGGTGCGGCGCATGACCCAGGCAAACACCCATACCACGCGCTGCAGGATGCCGAAATGGTAGGCGAGCGAGGCGAGCCCGGCGAAAAA
>JAFAKZ010000422.1 GCA_019234745.1 Burkholderiales bacterium | reverse complement strand
ATTGCCGCATGAACTGGTGTGCAAACCTCTGCCAAATCTTGTCCGGCTCGTCCCACAATCGGGATTGTCCTTTCCCGAAAGCGGTACGCGCGCTATTCAAACTTGCCGAGAATTGGCACCCCCATGTTTAGTTTCAACAACTTATAGGTCAGGCACAGAATCTGCTCGATGCTGTTCCATTTCCTTGTTTTGGAAGTTCGACCGCATCATGGACATTCCGCGCGCACCTGCAAAACGCCCGATCTGGAAGCGCCGTAAGGTGATGATCGTAACGGCCTCGTTGCTGTTGACCGGCATCGTCATTGCAGGTTTCAACGTCAATCCGGCAGGCATGCAGGTGGACGCAAGCGGCGTCAGCACCAGCGTCGTCCAGCGCGCTCCATTAATCGTTACGGTGCAGGGTAGTGGCGTGCTGCGTGCGCAGGATGTGCGCCTGATCGCCGCACAGACGGAAGCGCGCGTCGAGCGCGTGCTGGTCCAGCCGGGCACGCCGGTGAAGACCGGCACGCTGCTGGTACAGCTGACCAACCCGACCTTGAATCGCATTGCCGACGAGAGCCGCTGGGGCGTCGAGCAAGCGCAAGCCGAACTCAATGCGCTGCGCACGCAGCTCGACAGCGAACAGCTGAACCAGCACGCCAATGTCGCCAGGGCCGAGTACGCGGCGGAAAGTGCCCGCCTCCAAGTGGAAGCCGAGGCCGACCTGTTCAAGAGCCATATCGTCTCGAAACTGACGTACGAGCGCAGCCAGCTCAACCTGAAGCAGCTGGACGAGACGCTGAACCTGGAGCGCGAGCGACTGACGAAGGGCCAGGCCAACATCCGTGCCCAGATTGCGGCACGCGAGGCCGTCGTCGCACGCCAGCGTGCCATCCTGCAGCGGGCACAGGACCAAGTGGCTGCGCTGAGCGTCACCGCCCCCATCGATGCGACGGTGGAAGAGCTCAACCTGCAACCGGGCCAGGCGGTGCTCCCGGGCGCCAGCCTGGTCAAGATTGCAAACCCGAAGGAACTCTACGCCGAAATCCAGATTCCCGAAGCACAGGGCAAGGACCTGGCGGCGGGACAGGCGGCGCAGGTGGATATCCGCACAGCCATGGTCCAGGCCCAGGTCATGCGCGTAGCACCGACGGTAAGCAACGGCACTGTTCGTGTCGATCTGCGCCTGCTAGGCGGATTGCCGCAAGGCGCGCGGCCCGACCTCTCCGTGGACGGCACGATCGAAGTTGCACACATCGATAATGCATTGCAGGTCGGCCGGCCGGTATTCAGTCAGCCCGACAGCCAGGCCAACGTTTACCGCATCGGCCGGGGCAATGTTGCCGAGCGCGTCAACGTCGAGTTCGGCACAGCAGCCGTGAGTCGTATTGTCATCAAGAAGGGGCTCGAGCCGGGGGACCGCATCGTCGTGTCGGACACCACCAATTGGCGTACACATGACCGGGTCAAGATTCGATAGCCCTACCAGTCAGGTGCTGCAGCCGGCACCGTCCAAGCAGGAAATACGTAGCCCTAAACGGGCTCCCAATCCAGATAACGAAGAAGGTGGAACTCCCATGTCAGAAACAGTGATCAAGCTGCAAGGCATCAGCAAGTCGTTTCTTACCGACGAACTCGAGACCCGCGCCCTGGATGAGGTCCATCTGGAAATCCGTCGCGGCGAATTCGTATCGATCAGCGGCCCGTCCGGCTGCGGCAAGTCCACCTTGATGGGCATTCTCGGTTTGCTGGATACGGCCACGAGCGGCCGCTACGAATTGGCCGGCAAGTCCGTCGACCAGCTCAACGCCCGCGAGCGCGCCATGATGCGCAATCGCGAGATCGGCTTCGTGTTCCAGGCCTTCAACCTTATCTCCGACCTGAGCGTGGAAGAGAACGTCGCCCTGCCCCTACAGTACCGCGACGATCTCAGCAAGCAGGAACGCCAGCAACGTGTCGCCGAAGCGCTCGCTCGCGTCGATATGGGCCATCGTGCGCGCCACTTCCCGGCACAGCTGTCGGGCGGCCAGCAGCAGCGCGTCGCCGTGGCCCGCGCACTGGTTGGCAAGCCAGCACTGATCCTGGCCGATGAACCGACGGGTAACCTCGATTCGCGCAACGCCGAACTGGTGATGGATCTTCTGAAGCAGATTCATGCCGACGGCGCGACCTTGTGCATGGTCACGCACGATCCTCGTTCCGCCTCGCTGGCCGAACGTACCGTATCGCTGTTCGATGGCCGCGTCGTCGAGGACAAGAACAACATCGCCAAGCCAGCACACAACGCAGCGATGGCGTGGGGAGCGCAATAAGATGTTGAGCGATCTCAAATACGCCATGCGCCTCTTGCTAAAGGCGCCCGGCTTCTCTCTGTTGACGCTGTTTACGCTGGCCTCTGGCCTCGCGTTTGCGATCTATGTCTCGGCCGTTGTAAAGGCCGTCGTCCTGGTCGACCTGCCATGGCCGCATTTCGACCGGCTCTCCGTCGTCAAGGAATTCAAGGTCGGCAGCCCTAGCACCAGCAGCATCCATTACAGCGACTACCTGGAATACAGCAAGGCGCAAACCAGCTTCGAGGCGCTGTATCCCACTCGTCAAAGTACGGTATCGATCGGCGGCAAGCGCTATCCCGAGAGCTTCCTGGCGTCCAATCTGGCAGCAGGCGCCTGGGCGCTGCACGGCGTGCAGCCGATCATGGGTCGCACGTTGGTGGCCGCCGACGAACAGTCCGGTGCCGCACCAGTCATGGTGATCGGCGCCGACCTGTGGCGTCAGCACTTCGGCGCCGATCCGGCTATCGTTGGTAGCCAAGCCAAGGTGGACGGCGTGATGACCACGATTGTCGGCGTCATGCCGGCGGGCTTCCGCTTCCCGAGTGCCGAACAGATCTGGCTGCCTTTCATCGCACCGATCAAGTACACGCCGGGCGACAGCAATGTCGTCAAGGCTATCGGCCTATTGAAGCCAGGTGTCAGCACGAGCCAAGCCAGCGCCGACGTGAACGTTGTCGCCGAACGCCTTGCCACTACCTGGCCCAACACCAACAAGGATCACGGCGCGTCCGTCGCCCCGTTTGCGCAGTTCGGCATCCAGAGCGCGGCTCCGCTCTACGCCACGCTGGGCAGCGCTGCAGGCCTGTTGCTGCTGCTCGTCTGGATCAATACCGGCAACCTGCTGCTTGCACGTGCCGGCGAACGCCAGCAGGAAACGGCCGTGCGCTCCGCCCTGGGCGCGCCCAGCCATCGCCTGTTCCGCCTGATCCTGTGCGAAGGCCTGGTTCTCGCCTTCGGCGCATGCATCCTGGGTCTGTTCTTCGCTGCCTGGGCCTTGAGCGCGACGGATCAAGCCTTCCAATCGGTGCCGCAGTTCAGCGACATGCCGTTCTGGCTTCGCTTCCATATGACGCCGAGTTCGGTGCTGGTTGGACTGGTGTTGACCGTGCTCTCGACGTTGACCATCAGCGTGCTACCTGCATGGCGCAACGCGAAAACCGAGCTGATGACCGTGCTGCGCGACGGTACGCGCCACGGCCAGGGTCGTGCTGCGGGCCGGCTTAGCGGCGCCCTCGTCATCACCCAGATCGCCGTCAGTAGCATGCTGCTGGTCGCAGCCTGCGTCCTCACCTACGCGATCCACCAGATGCTGCAGGCCGACTATGGCTGCCGCTCCGACGGCGTTGCCACGGCTCGCATCGAGCTAACCAACAGCGCCCTGCCCTACCAGACCGACGCCGCCCGCCTGCAGCTGTGGCAGCGCTTGGATGCATCGCTGCGCAACCTGCCGGGCGCGCCGCACTACGCCATGGCCAGCGAATTGCCGGGCGACGGCCGCCAGGTCGAAGCCGACGTACTCCCGGACGGATTCTCGGTCACCAACAAGCAATACCCTTCGGCCGGGGTCCACGCCGTCAACGCAAGCTTCTTCAAAGGCCTGGACATCCCCCTGGTCAGCGGCCGCGCCTTCAGCGACCAGGATCGGGCAGATACGCTCAAGGTGGCCGTGGTCGACGCGCAATTCGCCGAGCGCTTCTGGCCCAAGCAGTCGCCACTGGGCAAGCGTATTCGCCTCAATGCCGCAAAGGCCGACGGTCAGCTGGTGACAGTCGTGGGTATCAGCCGCAACGTGCTGCAAGGTGCACCGAGCGGCGGTGACGCCAGCCAGGAGGGCAACGTCTACGTGCCGATTACCCAGGCCCCCCCGGGCGCGGTCGGCATCGCCCTTGCAGGTTCGGGCGACATGGCGGCGAGCCTGGAGCAACTGCGCCAGACCATTGGTGCCGCAGACGCCAATCTGGCGGCCATCGACCTGTTGAGCTTCGACCAGCTGCATTCGGAGAACGTCGGCGGGCTCAATGTCATGAGCGGCCTCTGCGTCGCACTCGGGCTGATCAGCCTGCTGCTCGCGGTCAGCGGCATCTATGGCATCACCTCGCGTGCCGTCACGCTGCGTACGCACGAAGTCGGTGTACGTCGTGCCGTCGGTGCAACGGATGGCGCGGTGCTGCGCCTGCTGTTCCGCCGCAGCGTGCGTCAGCTCCTTATCGGCCTGCCGGTCGGCCTGCTGCTCGGCTGGCTGGTGACGGTGGTCATGGCGGACTTCCTGTATCGCGCTGATCTGGCGGTACCGGCGGCAATGTTCGCCGTCAGCGTCGCCATCGCACTCGTTATCCTGCTGGCCACGCTTATTCCGGCACGTCGTGCCATTGCACTGATTCCAAGTGCAGCACTGCGTTACCAGTAAGCAATCGCTGCTGTGCGCGGCGCCCGGCCGCATCGGTGTCCGGGTGCCGTGTCGCAAGCATGCTGACACCTGAACGGAAATGCGTGGCGATTGATGCGCCACGCATCTTTTTTTTGTATTCTCGCGGCACGCAAATGCCCCAGCAGTCCACCTTCAGCAGAGCCCTTCCCGTGTCCACCTCGGCCCCCATACTGGTCTCAGACGACGATGTCGCGGTACGCGCCACCTTGCGCATGTTCCTCCGCAGCGAAGGCTGGGAGTGCGATACCGTCGCCTCCCCTGGCGAGGTATTGGACGCACTGCGGCGATCGGAATACGCACTGCTGATCACCGACCTCAACTACACGCGCGACACAACCTCGGGCCGCGAAGGCATGGACCTGATCGCCGAGGTGCGCGCCCAATCCCCCGATCTGCCCATTGTCGCCATCACGGCGTGGAGTACGGTCGGCATCGCCGTGGAAGCCATGCGCTCGGGCGCCAACGACTTCATCGAGAAGCCGTGGGACAACACGCGGCTCGCCAATATCGTGCGCAACCTGTTGCGCCTGCGGCAGAGCTGCGAGAAGAGTGCCCGCCTTGCGGCCGAAAACAGCATCCTGAAGGCCGATGCCAACGATCGTGAATGGGTGTGCGGCTCTCCTGCGATGCGCAGCGTCATGGACAGGGTCGAATCCGTTGCGCGCACGGACGTGAATATCCTGATCACGGGCGAGAACGGCACCGGCAAGAGCCAGCTTGCGGAGCTGATCCACCGCAAATCCAGCCGCGCATCGGCGAGCCTTATCGCGGTGAATATGGGCGCCATTCCGGATACCCTGTTCGAGAGCGAGATGTTTGGCCACCAGAAGGGTGCGTTCACGGACGCCCGGGAAGCTCGAATCGGCCGCTTCGAGTTGGCCGACGGCGGCACCCTGTTCCTCGACGAAATCGGCAATATCCCGCTGACCCAGCAGGCCAAACTGCTGCAGGCGATCGAAACCGGCCAGTTCGAGCGCCTCGGGTCGAGTCGGCGCCAATACAGCTCGGTACGCTTGATTACCGCGACCAATGCGTCGCTGGCCGACATGGTGGCGGACGGCAGGTTCCGCCGCGACTTGCTTTACCGCCTCAACAGCGTCGAGATCACCCTACCACCTCTCAGGGAACGCCAGGCAGACATCGCCACGCTGGCGGAGTTTGAACTGCAGCGCTTCTCCAAGCGTTACCACAAGCCTGTGCGCTCGCTCTCGGCACCCGCACTCACGGTGCTGCACGAATACGGCTGGCCCGGCAACATCCGCGAACTGTCCCATTGCATGGAACGCGCAACGCTGCTTGCGAAGGGCGGCATGATCGACGTCGACGACTTGGGGCTGCCCCAACGCAGCGCCCCGTCGCCGACACGCGGCGATCCGCTCGATCTGGACTCGCTATCGCTGGATGACGCCGAGCAGTTGCTTATCCGCACGGCGTTGCGCCGCAGCCAGGGCAACGCAACACAGGCAGCCCAACTACTAGGCCTGAGCCGCTCGGCGTTCTACCGTCGCCTGCAAAAGTACGGCTTGTAGATGCGCAGCGGACACCGAGGTATCGACAGGCGGCTGCTGGCGATCATACTGCTCGGCAGCGTACCCACATGGATCATCCAGGCGCTGCTGGCGTGGCGGTACTTGCCGTGGACCGTCTACCCCAAGATCACGCTCGTATCCGTGACCGGTATTGCGCTCGTGGCCACGGCAGCCACCGTCGTCCGGCAGATTGCCACGCGGCACATGAATATCAGCAACCTGATCGAAGCCATTCGCGTGGGCGACTATAGCCTGCGTATGCGTACCAGCGCCGACGATGCGTTTGCCGAGCTGGCCGCCGAGATCAACCAGTTGGCGGGTAATCTCCACCAGCAGCGCCTCAAGTCCGAGGAGGCGCTGCGCCTGGTCGATAGCGTCGTGGACGGCATCGACGTTGCGATCTTCGCCGTCGACGACGACGGGGAGATGAAGCTTGCCAACCCGGCAGCTTGCCAGCTGCTGCAACGGCCCACGCAGGCGGTACTCGGCCGGTCGGCCCTGGAATTGGGTCTGGCCGAACTCCTGCTGGCCGACCCGCAGCAAACCTATGAATGGGTATTCCCCGGCGGCGCGGGCCTTTGGCGCGTACGGCGCCAGGGCTATCGTGTCGAAGGGCGTTTGCACACCTTGCTGTTCGTCAGTGATCTAAAACAAGCGCTGCGCAGCGAGGAGCTCAAGGCCTGGCGCGAATTGATACGTGTGCTGAGCCATGAGGTGAACAACTCGCTCGGCCCCATCGCCAGCGTGAGTTGTACGTTGCGCACGCTCATGCAGCGCGAACGGAGGCCGGAAGACTGGGAGCCGGAGCTGCATGAGGGCCTCGACATCATCGAGGAAAGGGCGCGGCGGCTTGGCGAGTTCGTGCGCCGCTATGCCGCCTTGGCACGCCTGCCCGATCCGCACAAGCAGGTATTCGACATGGGCGCACTGCTCAGGCGGCTACCGGCGATGCGCTGGTCGGCGGAAGTACGTGTCGAAGGCCCGGACCAACCCTATCGGTTCTTCGGCGATCCGTCGCAAATCGAACAGCTGCTGATCAACCTCATCAAGAACGGTCTTGAAGCCGGTGGCGCGCCCATCATCCTGAGGTGGACCACCGAACCCCTGCAGATCGCCGTTCTCGATCACGGCACAGGCATCGCGAATCCGGGAAATCTCTTCGTGCCCTTTTACACGACCAAGGGCACGGGATCCGGCATCGGCCTCGTCTTGTGCCGCCAAATCATTGAAGCGCATAACGGCACCTTGACGCTGCAGAATCGTAACGGAGAACCGGGTTGCGTCGCCACGCTGCGCTTCGCCGTGCCCAACCTGTCGACAGGCGATATACCGGTCGACGCCGAGCGTTGATATGAGCCCTTCACAGCAAGAGCGCGCATTTGCCTGGTCATTTGATCGCCTGGCAGGCGACTGCCCGTGGCCTGAAATAAGGGCGCGCTGCGACGCAGCCCTGGCCAAGAACACCGCCTTTGTCCTAATCATGCGCGGCAGTGACGCACGGGCGGACCCGAGTCTGCTCAGCGACGCCGACCGAGAACGCGCAGGACGCTTTGTGCGCGATCGCGACCGCAATAATCTGGTCCTTGGG
The DNA here is from genome assembly GCA_019234745.1 of Burkholderiales bacterium. Classification (GTDB taxonomy): domain Bacteria; phylum Pseudomonadota; class Gammaproteobacteria; order Burkholderiales; family Chitinimonadaceae; genus JAFAKZ01. The sequence goes on along the minus strand of JAFAKZ010000422.1, from coordinate 3,542 downwards.
CGCACCCTTCTGCATCACCTAGTGCGGCCACAGGGGGCGCCGGGCCCTTGCGAGCTGCGCCGCGGCACGCATGGGAAGCCCTTCATTCCAGGGGTACCGGATTTCAACGTATCGCACTCCGCCGACTATGTTGCCTGCGCCGTAAGCCCCTACGGTAGTGTCGGCTTGGACGTCGAAGCAAGCCTGGATGCATCCGAAATCGCCAGTCTGCTTCGAACAGTCGCGCATCCAGAAGAGCGACGCGTGATCGGCAGCGCCGAAGAATCCAAGCAGGTCTTGCTGTTCATGCGCTGCTGGACACGCAAGGAAGCGCTGCTAAAAGCGACGGGCGTCGGTCTAATTGACAAGCTCGACACGCTGGACACGAAGCTGTCTGAATGCCAGCCGCTACTTACCGCACCATTCAATTTTCGGCTGGTCGATCTGCACGAGGACAAGATCGGCATCCCCGGCGCGCTGGCCTTGTCCATCGACATTCACGGCGCCGACGTCTGCTTTGCCGATTTGCGCGAATACCACAGCAGGTCCACTTGCTGATGTCGGCTCGACCGCTCATGCAGATCCACTCCACTTCCCCTGCCGTCGCCGACGCGCAGTCCGCGACCTGATCATCATCGTGTCATATCCAAAGCGTTCGGATTTTCCGGGTGAGGTGCACCGATGATTCAGCACGCCGGCTCTTGCCGGCAGCCCTAAGGAAGCTCTGCAAACGTCTGCTTTCGAGCGTCAGCGAGGCTCCGGGCGTGTGTTCTTGGCGCTTTGGCGCCTTTAGAACCGCGGCATACCCTTTACGGGTACGGCGGTACCGCAAGGCATCCCGTGGCTGTATGTCGCTTCGCTCCGACACCCACGTCACGACGGCGGGGGAGTGGAATCAATCAGCGATAACTCGTTGATTTTCTCATGGCTTGAAGCGCACGGCTCCGCCGGGCGAAAGCTGAAGTTTCAGATTGCCACCTTTTGCAGTGCTTCCCTAATGCCCGCCCGATGCCGAACTTGGCGACCCGTCGCCATTCCCACGTTTCTGAGATCAGTTCGCATAGAGGGCTCGTTCTAATATTCAAGATTTATTACTAATACGAATTACAAATCACCGTCATTTATTCGACGCACTAAATAAGAACATTCAAATATTCCTCTTTATGCGAATAAGTCGTCGCTTTCTCGCCACAGGTAATATTGCACTTTTACACAAGATGAACTACGTGGGTATACTGGCCCGAAATGAGTAGAACAATAAGCGGCTGATTACACCGGCGCACTCCCAAACCTAGGAGCCTCAGCACAGCGATGAAGAAAAACTTCGCAATTCTGTAACATGTCCCGTGGCGTCGCATAGACTGCGGCGCGCAGGCAGGCATCACAAACTTAAAACAATTAAGTAACATCCACGCGATACCATTCATGCGACCAAACGTGCAGCAAGCATGTTGGCGACCGAATAGACGCGGCACTGAACAATAAATACGAAACAGGCGGAGGTAACGCACACCTAGAATTCCTGGGCGAATTCAGTAGTCCTCATGATGCGCGTGCAGATCGACCGATCACGTCACCGCGGGATGCCTCAAGGGAGTTGGTTACAACATAGCCAATTGATTCTGCTCGTCATTTTGACGTACGCAGTACGCTTCTTGCGCTTTCGTGTCCGTGAAAGGAACTGGTACGCCGGAGCCTCGTTATTTGCAATTAATGCGCCATAGCAATATGGCGCAGCGGCGGGCATTTCCTGACGCTTTACAGCGAGCGCGCTTTGTTAGGAAAACTTAATACACCATGGATTGGCGAGGCCGTATGTTTTGACCGTGTCGGGTCAAAGCATGGCGTCACCGCTGTAAATATCAAATCAATAGATTCTAATTAATCACTCGCGCATGTGAATGCCCTGAATTGATGAAATCGCCTTGAAGTGCGAGGGGTGCGCTCGTCCCAAATTCGACGAAAAATTCACACTTGATCTGTAGTTGACCCAGTTGTCGTCACGTTTCAAGGTGGGGTGTCATATGTATGAAAAGAGCGATGCCACGACAATGCTCGAATTGTCGTCCGTACAGCAGACGGTTTGGTTTGACCACATGTTGTACCAAGGTATTCCGCTGTACAATATCGGCCTCGCCTGGCGAATCGACGGGCTCGTTGACCCCCACCTGCTCAAGCAATCGCTAGATATTGTCGCCAATGCAAATGATGCATTGCGCATCGTTCTACAGACGCAAGACGACGGCCCAAGACAGCGCATCGTTCCCCGCGTCGATATCAATCTAAAGATATGTCGTTTTCCTGGTGACGAAATAGGCGACAGCCAAGCTCGGGCCTATCTGCAGGAAGCGTTCTCCCGTCCATTCGATATTGCCGATGGCAGCCTGCTGTGGGAGGCCCAACTCGTCCAGGTCGGCCAAACCCATTGCTACTGGCTGCAGCGCTACCACCACCTTGCCAACGATGGCTTCGGCGTTTCCATCGTCGTACATGCCGTCGCCGATACCTACAACAAGCTGCTGCGCAACGCTGCGGCATCGATCGAACCTGGGCCGTCCTATCTCGATTTCCTCGATGAGGAACGGCGCTATCTTGCATCGACGCGCTTTGAGCGCGACCGTGCATTCTGGCGCGAACGCTTCACTGAATTGCCCCCTCCCTTGTTCCAGCCCATCGTCAGCCAGCAAGCCGGCCAGCGCCCGGTTGGCGGCCAGGTGCGCTGGACCTTGGCGCGCGGACATTTCGATGCCATGCAGACCTTTGCCGCAGCGCAGGGCTATACACTGACACACCTGCTGCTTGCCGCCTTGGTTCTTTACTTCGGCCGCACCCAAGGTACGGACGAGGTCGTCATCGGTGTTCCCACGCACAATCGTGCCACCGCCCGCTTCAAGCGCACCGTCGGCATGTTCTCGTCGGTCAATCCCATTGGCGTAGCTATCGACCAAGGGCAATCCTTCCTGACCCTTCTGCAGACGTGCGCCACGGAACTGCGGCAGTGCTATCGCCATCAGCGCCTGCCGATTTCGGACATCAACCGCGCGGTCAATCTCACGTCCACGGGCCGCAAACAGCTGTTCGACGTGTCGCTGTCTTTTATGAGCTTCAACGGCGACAACGTCTTTGGCGACGCCAAGACTCACGTCATCCCGCTCGAAAGCGGCTACGGCTTCGTGCCGTTGGAGCTGATGGTGCGCGAGCACCATGCAGGCGACGACGTACTGATCGACTTCAATTTCGACAGCGAATATTTCCAGATCGAAGCGGTCGAGCGGATCAGGTCGGGACTGGAGCATGTGCTGTTCGATGCGATGCGCCGCCCCGACGTTCCGATGGCGCAGCTGTACATCATGGATGAGGCCGAGCGCCGCCGCGTGCTGATCGACTTCAACGATACGGCTGCACCCTTCCCGCACGATGGGCTGATCCATCAGCTGTTCGAGGCGCAGGCGGCGCGCGCGCCCGAGGCCGTGGCCATCGTGTGCGGCGAGCGGCAGCTTGGCTATGGCGAACTCAATGCGCGCGCCAACCGCTTGGCCCACCATCTGATCGCGCTGGGCGTG
>JAFAKZ010000409.1 GCA_019234745.1 Burkholderiales bacterium | reverse complement strand
GGCCCAGGGCGGCGCTGCGCTGCCTTATGTGCGCAGCAGCGAGGACAATGCCGGTGCGCACCGTTTGGCGCATGCCATGGATGTCGAGCATATCAGCGCCTTCGCAACAGGCGAGCGTGTACTGGATGTAAATGTCGGTGTCGGCCGCCTGGCGCTGCCGCTGTTGCGCCAGGGCAAGCAGGTGACGGGCATCGATGCCTCGTCGGCGGTGCTCGAAGAGTGCCGCCGCAACGCAGCTGGCGCACCGATCACCCTGCTGGTGGGCGACATGCATCGTGTGCCGCTGCCGGATAGCTCCTTCGACACCGTTATTGCTCATCGCACGCTCGTAGCGGGTACCGACTGGCAAGCTGCACTGGCGCATTGGGGCCAAAAGCTGGTTGACGGAGGCCGCTTGCTGGTCGACGTCGATTCGCTCGATCACAGGCACGCTGCCCTCGCGCCCGGCCTTGCCGACAAGGCATTTGCGGACGGCGATGAAGCGCGCCTGTGTCTGGCCGTGGACGATATTGTGGCTTTCGCCGATCGCGCGGGCTTCACCGTACGCGCCGTCGTACCGACGCGTTCCTTCCTGTGCGGCGACAACCTGAACCTGCTGCTGGCGCCGCGCCTGGACGGCATCAAGCGCTGGCAGCGCCTCTTGTCCTGGCTTGCGGTGGACGATTCCTTGTTCGAATTGGCATGCCACTTGGAGCGCTCGCTGTTCGCAAAGCTGACCAGCCGGCTGAGCCGCAGCATGCTGTTGGTCCTGGAAAAGGCCAGTAACCCGGCTGCCAATCGGGAATGGCTGGCGCGCAATGCTGCGCTGAACCGCCTGCTGGCGGAACAAAGCGTCAGCATCGCCTCGCTTGCGCCCTTCTTGGGCGATGCCGCCGCGACATTCCCGGCACGCATCGAGCCTCTATTGGTCTCTTTGCGTAACCGCGCCTTCCTTTACCGGCTCGTACAGCCCCTGATCTTGCACGAGCGCTTTGACTTGGCCGGCCTGCTGCCGCCTGCTGTGCTGGCCGAAATGCGCGACTGGGCGGAACGCGACGCCATGGACGAGCGCGTGAACCGCTTGTCCGAGACCTGGGCGAATGGGGTCGACGCCAATCTGCGCGACCTGGCACCCGCCTTGAACTACCCATTGGTACGCGCTTTGATCGCGGATCAGCTCAAATCCAAGCCCGGGGTCAAGGCATGAAGCCACAAGCCATTCTGTATCTGCTGTGGGACAAGAACATTGGCGTCCTGCGCGAGCATGTCGCGCGGGTGAACGGCACGACGGTACTGTACTACTCGCCCTTCGGCCAGACGTCGCCCGCGCTGATCGAAGCGACGGCGCCCGTGCGCTGCCTCGATATCGCGACGCTGGTCGATACGAATCGGGAGCAATCGGCGCAGGCGCAACTGGCCACCGTGCAGGAGGCAGCGAAAGCGCTGCGGGCCTCGCCCGAATGGCAGAGCTATTGCGATCAGGAACGAGTTGACGCGGTGGCACTGGCTGAGGTGATCGATACCGTCGGTGCCCAGCACTGGCCCGGCGCGAGCCATATGCTGCAATGCCTGGATGCCGCGCTGGAACGCTTCGATCTACGCCTGGTCGTGCTTAACGAGGACGTGACCAGCATTGGGCGCCTGATCGCGGAATGGGCGCGCCATGCCGGCATCAAGAGTGTGCTGCTCCAACATAGTATTCTGCTGGGCACCGCTTATACGGTGCATGGCGGGCTGCATGCCGATGTGACAGCCGTGTTCGGCACCCGCGGCATGGATGCCTACCTGGATATCGGCATCGAGCCCGAACGCCTGGTTGCGACTGGCAACCCGGCCTGGGATGTCTACCGCAGTCTGCCCGCGCAGCGGTATACCATCCGCAACCAGCTCTTGCCGCGCCACGGCCTCGACCCGGCCAAGCCCTTGGTCGTGTTCGGCACGACTTGGGCGGCGAACCTGACGGCGCACTGCAATGAAAACACGTATGCCGAGACGCTAGGCGCCTTCCTGGGCGCTTTCAAGCAGCTGCGCGACCGCCATCCGCAGCTGCAGGCCTTGGTGAAGGATCGTGTCAGCAACGAGAGCCTGTTCCGCCAGCAGTTCGATGCCCTGTTGCCGAGCATCGGCCTGCCGGCTAATTCGATCGCCTACGCCACGAGCGACACGGAGTCCTGGGTGGTAGCGGCCGACGTCGTCATCGCTGTCGACTCCAATATGCTCGTGGAGGCGGTGCTGGCCGGCACGCCGGCCGTGAACCTCAGCAATGTGACAGGTTTTATGATCGGCCCCGCTTTCGACGCCGACAGCGGCATTGCCGACGTCGAGGCGGATGAGCTGGCGCCCACGGTAGAGCGTCTGCTGAACGACGGCGCCTGGCGCAAGGTTTGTATCGAAGCAGGCCAGCGTAGCCGCACCCATTACCAGGAGAGCGGGGCCGGGACAGCTGCCTTGCGCGTAGCGCAGTTGCTGGAATCCATCGGGCAGTTCCGCTCCTCCACGCCTGGCTATGTGTGGCAGGAATATCTGGATGTGGACGATATCGAGGCCACGGGCTACCACGGCGGTGCGCGTGGCGACCTGGTCGATATGTTCAGCAACAACCCGCGCATCGTGCTGGATATCGGCTGTGCGGCGGGCGGCACGGGCGAGCTGCTCAAGCGCAAGTATCCGCACTGCAAGGTGTGGGGGGTGGAAACCAACCGCGCCGCTGCGAAGATCGCCTCGCAGCGGCTGGACCGCGTGTTGGTCGGTATGTTCGAGGAGTTCAACCTCGAACAGGAAGGCATCGCAAAGGGCACGCTGGACGGCGTGATCCTGGCCGACGTGCTGGAGCATATGTACAACCCCTGGGCCGTGATGACGGCCCTGCAGCCGTATTTGTCCACCACGGCGCAGGTGATCATCAGTATTCCGAACGTGCGCAACCTCAAGCTGATGGAGGAGCTGGCGGGCGGCTACTGGCGCTACGAACCGGCCGGCCTCTTGGATATCACGCATATCCGCTTCTTCACGCTTAAGGAATTCCGCCGCTTCTTGCACGAGACGGGATTCCACGTGAACACGCTGCGCTACGGCATCGACCAGCGCCTGCACCCGTTCTACGAGGCCAACAAGCAGTTCGACCGGCAGAACATCGAAATGGGGCGCATGCGGCTCGCCGATGTCAGCCGTGAAGAATTGGGTGAGCTGTGTTCGCTGCAGTTCTATATCAATGCAAGCCTGGGGGCCATGCCGGAGGATATCCGCCCCTACCACGCCAGTGCGCCGTATGTTGACTATCTAAAGCTGCGCCGCCTGACCGAAGCACAGGCTGGGCAGTACGACAAGCTGATTGCGGGTTGGACGGCGCCACCGGGCGTGCTGATTCTCGTAAACGTCGAGCCGGGGCAGGAGGAACGCCTGACGACGACGGTCAAGAATCTCCGCGGGCAGCTCTACCAACATATATCGATCGCTGTCGTATCTGTGGCGCTACCGCCAGATGGGGTGCCGTTGAGCGATCGCTTCCAATGGCTGACCTTGCAGAACGGCCTTGCTGAGGCGCTCAGCAAGGTAGCAACCAGTACGGACCACGATTGGGTGGCGTGGGTCAATGCGGGCGACCTGCTTGAGCCGCAGGCCCTGCTATCGCTCGTGGAGGCCGTGCAACGCAAACCAGAGTGGCGCTTTGTCTACAGCGACGAGGACATGATCCTGGGCGAGTCGGAGTTTGGTGAGCCCGTGTTCAAGCCAGACTTCGATGCGCAGTTCCTGCTTTCCATGCCCTATCTTGGCGGCTTCTGCGCCATCCGCCGCGATGCGCTTCAGGCGCTGGGTGGCACGATGCCGGAAATGGCTGGCGCCGAGCAGATCGACCTCGCCCTACGCGTATGGCAGCGCTGGGGCGCCAAGGTGGTGGGGCACCTGGACTCCATCCTATATCACCGCTCGCCTGAAAGTGGGCAGCAGCTGGTTAGACACGTACAAGCTGCCCAGCAGGCGGTCAACCATGCCTTGAGCCGTACCGGTCTGCCGATTGCAGCCGAGGCGGGCTGGCGGCCTGGCGTATTCCGATGGAGTTGGCAGGGTGAGACGTCTGATCTCGTGTCGATTCTGATACCAGTGCGGGACGAACTTCCCAAGCTGCAGCGTACCCTGGAGGGCCTGCTGGCCCACACGCGACATGAGGCGTTCGAGATTCTCATCGTCGACAATGGCTCGGTCGATGCGGAGACCAATGCCTTTCTGCAAGGGCTGGACGCCTTGGGCGACCCACGGCTCAAGGTGTTCCGCTTCCTCGATCGCGTGGGGCTGCCGTCGCTCTACAACTTA
>JAFAKZ010000313.1 GCA_019234745.1 Burkholderiales bacterium | reverse complement strand
CGAGCTGGATCCTCGCCCCTTGGAAGTTGCGCTCGCGCAGGTACAGGGCCAACTGGCAGCAGATGACGCGAACTTGACCAATGCGCGTGCCGACCTGGCCCGCTACAAGACCTTGCTCGCGCAAGATTCTGTTGCCAGCCAGAAGGTCGATACGCAGGCCGCATTGGTGCGTCAGTTGGAAGGCACGGTAAAGGCCGAACAGGCCAGTGTCGCGTCGGCCAAGCTCCAACTCGCCTACAGCCGGATCACGGCACCCATCAGTGGACGCCTCGGTCTGAAACAGGTCGATATCGGCAATCAGGTGCAGGCGTCTTCTACTACGGGCATCGTGGTGATCACCCAGGTGCAGCCCATCGACATGGTGTTCTCACTGCCCGAGGCGCAACTACCCAGCGTGCTTGACCCGCTCCGCGCCGGTAAAGTGCTCGTCGTGGATGCCTGGGACCGCGACCTCAAGCATGTGCTGGCGCACGGCAAGCTCCTCACCGTCGACAACCAGATCGACACAGCTACCGGCACCGTCAAGCTCAAGGCCGAGTTCGACAATCAGGACAACAGCCTCTTCCCCAATCAGTTCGTCAACGCACGTATCCAGGTTGGCGTACTGCACGGCGCCGTGGAAGCGCCCGTCGCGGCGGTGCAGCTCGGCAAGGTGGGGAACTTCGTATGGGTGATGGATGCCGACAAGAAGGTAAGCATGCGTGCCGTGAAGACGGGGCCGCGCAGCGGCGAGAAGATCGTGCTGACCGATGGCGTGAAGGCGGGCGAGATGCTGATCACGGATGGCGTCGACCACCTCAGCGACGGCGCTCAGGTCAAGGTGGTGGATGCGAGCCAGAACGTGGCGCCGGCTCCCGGTGGCGACGCAAAGGGCGGCAAGCACAAGCACGGTGGCGACAAGGCCGCTTCCTGATCGCAGGGCCAGGAGAAGCACATGAACCCGTCACGTCCATTTATTCTGCGGCCAGTCGCGACCACGCTCTTGATGATCGCGCTGCTGCTGGCCGGCATCGTCGGCTACCGTTCCCTGTCGATCTCGGCCCTGCCGCAGGTCGACTACCCGACCATCCAGGTCGTCACGCTCTACCCGGGCGCAGGGCCTGAGGTCACTACGGCCGCCATCACGGCACCGCTGGAGCGCCAGTTCGGCCAGATGCCAGGGCTCAAGCAGATGTCCTCGCAAAGCTCGGGTGGCGCATCCGTGATCACGCTGCAGTTCAATCTGGAACTGAGCCTGGACGTGGCCGAGCAGGAGGTACAGGCCGCCATCAATGCGGCCGCCACGCTCTTGCCCAGCGACCTGCCCAATCCGCCCATCTACAACAAGGTCAACCCGGCCGACCCGCCTATCCTCACGCTTGCCGTGTCAGCGAAGAACACGCCGATGATCAAGATCGAAGACTTGGTCGATACGCGCGTGGCGCAGAAGATTTCGCAGGTGTCGGGCGTGGGCCTGGTCACCCTGTCGGGTGGCCAGCGCCCGGCCGTGCGCGTGTACTTCAACCCGCAAGCGCTTGCCGCCCACGGCATCGATAGTGAAACGGTGCGTACGGCCATCGCCAACGCCAACGTCAACGTCGCCAAGGGTAGCTTCGACGGCCCGACGCGCGCTTCCACCATCGACGCCAACGATCAGCTGCAGTCGCCCGAGGACTACCGCAATATCGTCCTTGCCTACAGCAACGGCGCACCGATCCGTCTGAAGGACGTGGCTGAAGTCGTCGATGGTGCCGAGAACAGCAAGCTTGCCGCCTGGGCCAACCGCGATCCGGCCATCATCATCAATGTGCAGCGCCAGCCGGGCGCCAACGTGATCCAGACGGTGGACCATATCCGCGCGCTGCTGCCCGCACTGCAGCAGGGCTTGCCGACGGACGTGAAAGTGTCAGTGCTTACCGACCGCACGACCACGATCCGTGCCTCCGTCAAGGATGTACAGTTTGAACTGACCTTGGCCGTCGCCTTGGTCGTGATGGTGATCTTCGTCTTCCTGCGCAATGTACGCGCCACCATCATCCCGAGCGTGGCCGTGCCTCTGTCGCTGGTCGGCACTTTCGGCGTGATGTACCTGGCCGGCTTTTCCATCAACAACCTCACCTTGATGGCGCTGACCATCGCCACAGGCTTCGTGGTGGACGATGCCATCGTGGTGATCGAGAACATCGCGCGCTATATCGAGCAGGGCGACAGTCCCATGGAAGCGGCGCTCAAAGGAGCGGGGGAGATCGGCTTCACCATCATCTCGCTGACCTTCTCGCTGGTGGCCGTGCTGATTCCGCTCTTGTTTATGCAGGACGTGGTGGGCCGCCTGTTCCGCGAGTTTGCCATCACGCTGGCCGTGTCCATCCTTATCTCGGCCGTAATCTCGCTCACGCTCACGCCCATGATGTGCGCCAAGCTGCTGCGTCACGAGACGGAAGAAACGGAAAGCCGCTTCAGCCGTTGGAGCGAGCATTTCTTCGAGCGCATGATCGCGCGTTATGCACACTACCTGGAATGGGTGCTGAACCACCAGAAGCTCACGCTGATCGTCGCCGCCAGCACCCTGGCCTTCACTGTACTGCTCTATATCGTGATTCCGAAAGGTTTCTTCCCCATCCAGGACAATGGCGTGATCCTCGGCATCACGGAAGCCTCGCAAAGCATCTCGTTCGCCGGCATGGCGGAAAAGCAGCAGCAGGTGGCGGATGTGGTCCTGCGCGACCCGGACGTCGCCAGCCTTTCCTCCTTCATCGGCGTGGACGGCACCAGCGCCACCCTCAATAGCGGCCGCGTGCAGATTAACCTCAAGCCCTTGGAAGACCGTAGCGACCGTGCGCCCGTCATCATCCAGCGCCTGCAGGCCGCTCTCGCCCAGGTGCCCGGCATCACGGTCTACCTGCAACCGGTGCAGGACTTGACCATCGAGACGAGCGTCAGTCGCACGCAGTACCAGTTCACCCTGCAGGCGGGCAGCGTCGACGAATTGAGCGAACAGGTGCCGCGCCTGATCGACCGTCTGCGCCAGGAGCCGGCGCTGGCCGACGTGGTAAGCGACCTGCAGGACAAGGGCATGGTGGCCTATGTGCAGATCGACCGCGATGCGGCCGCGCAGCTTGGCATCACCGTCTCGGCCATCGACAGCGCACTCTACAACGCCTATGGGCAGCGCCTGATTTCGACCATCTTTACCCAGGCGAACCAGTATCGCGTGGTGCTCGGCGTCGATAGTCGCCATTCGCTGGGGCCGGATTCGATCAACGATATCCGCATCGCGACCAGTGCCGGTACGACGGTACCGCTATCGGCCGTCGCCCATGTAGAGGAACGCAACGGCACGCTGGCCGTGAACCACCTGGCCCAGTTCCC
>JAFAKZ010000064.1 GCA_019234745.1 Burkholderiales bacterium | reverse complement strand
TCGTCCGGTGTGGCGCCTACCACCACATAGTCGCGGTCCTGCACCGGCAGGCCCAGCAAACCGTCGCGAACCGCGCCACCTACCACATATATATTCATTTCAACGGGACTTTTGCATGCAATGTTGGACTACTCTTGGAATCGCATTGTATCGTCGCGGGCGACGACTAGCGACGCGCAGCGACGACATATACGGCAACTCTCCGCCCGCCCTCGCCGCCGCGAGGGAGCCTCGCTAACGCTCGTCAATGAAACTACCGAAGCCCTGACATCACTTCAGATTCAACGGAGCACACCATGCACATTGCCCAGGACATCACGCAACTCATCGGCAACACACCGCTGGTGCAACTGAACCGCGTCACGGCCGGCATCGACGCCCTGGTCGCGGCCAAGCTCGAATTCTTCAATCCTTCGCATAGCGTGAAGGATCGCATCGCCGTTGCCATGATCGACGCCGCGGAAGCCGACGGCACGCTCAAAGCCGGCATGACGGTGGTGGAACCGACCTCGGGCAACACGGGCATCGGCCTCGCAATGGTGTGCGCCGCCCGCGGCTACCGCTGCGTGCTGGTGATGCCGGAGACCATGTCGCGCGAACGCCGTGCGCTACTGCGCGGCTACGGCGCCGAACTGATCCTGACGCCCGGCCCAGAGGGCATGGGCGGCGCCATCGGCAAGGCCAAGCAGTTGGCCGAAGACAACGGCTGGTATATGCCCCAGCAGTTTGACAACCCAGCCAACCCGAAGATTCACCGCGAGACGACGGCGGAGGAAATCTGGAGCGACACGGACGGCCTCGTGGACATCCTGGTCTCGGGCGTCGGCACGGGCGGCACGATCACCGGCGTGGCGGAAGTCATCAAGGCGCGCCGCCCCGGCTTCAAGGCGATTGCAGTAGAACCGGACGCCAGCCCCGTGCTGAGCGGCGGCGCCAAGGGCCCCCACCCCATCCAGGGCATAGGCGCCGGCTTCGTGCCTTCCGTGCTCAACACGGAAATCTACGACGAAGTCATCCGCGTCAAGAACGAGGACGCCTTCACCATGGCGCGCCGCATGGCCGTCGAGGAAGGCCTGCTGGTTGGCATTTCCTCCGGCGCCGCCACCTGGGCCGCGCTGGAAGTGGCGCGCCGGCCGGAGAACAAGGGCAAGGTGATCGTGGTGATCATTCCGTCGTTTGGCGAGCGCTACCTGTCGACCAAGCTGTTTGAAGGTTTGGTGGACTAGGCCCATACACAACCTCCGTCCCACTCATTTCACATCTTGGATCAGGCTGCCTGAACGCAGCCTGATTGCGCCAACTCAGCAGGTAGGTTGGGTAGAACGCAGCGAAACCCAACATGATCGGGATTGACCGAACCGCTAACGGAAATATTGTTGGGTTTCGCCACGCTCTACCCAACCTACGGTCTTGCGCCCTGCTCAACCTAAGCCGGGCGCAACAGCGAAGTCCTTGCGCCCTACGGACGCATCGAACCTTCCCCCCCTTTCTCGCGACACATGCGGCGTAACGACTTCGCTGTTACGCCCTACGGAAATGCAGCCTCATCGCGCCATCGTTACCTTGGTTCATACGTGACTTGTTAATACGAATAGTTATCATTTAGAATCGTATTGAATATAACAACGCCTGCGATCATGAACCTGTCCTCACACCGCCTTTCCCGACTGCCGCTCGCCTGCAGTCTAGCCCTCGCCGTGCTCCTGGCCGCCTGCCAGGAAGCTTCCACGACCAACACGGTCGACGGCCAGCAGCCCGTCACCACCTTGTCGCCAGCCGCTGCCGTGGGCAAGCTGATGTTCTCCGACACCGCCCTGTCCGCCTCCGGCCAGCAGTCCTGCGCCACCTGCCACGATGCCAGTCACGGCTTCACGGCCAACGATGGTCTGCCCGTGCCCATGGGTGGCGTACATATGAACCTGCAGGGCCTGCGCAATACGCCGACCATCATGTATGCGTCCTACACGCCGCCGTTCACGCTCGCCGGCCTGCCGGACGGCCCAGGCCAACCCGCGCAGCCGGCCGGCACGCCCACGGGCGGCTTCTTTCGCGATGGCCGCGCCAACACGCTGGCCGAACAGGCCGTGATGCCTTTCCTCGGCGAGTTCGAGATGGCGAATGCGAATGCGGCGGAAGTCGTGACGCGCTTGCAGGGACGGCCCTATCTGGCCCAATTCACGGCGGTGTACGGCGCCGGCATCCTGAACGACCCCGATGCCACGCTGGCCGCCATGGGCCGCGCCATCGCCGCCTTCGAAACGGAAGACCCCGTCTTCCACCCTTTCAGCAGTAAGTACGATTCCTTCACGCGTGGCCAGGCGCAGCTCAGCACGCAGGAGCTAAACGGCATGCGCCTGTTCAACGACCCGAACAAGGGCAACTGCGCCGCCTGCCATGTCTCGACGCCCGTGGGCGGCGTGCCAGCCCTGTTTACCGACCACACCTACGACAATGTGGGCGTGCCGCGTAACTGGGCCATCGCCTTCAATAACGACGGCACCACGCTGCCCGACTACATCACGGCCAATGGCACGAATCTGGGTGCGCCCAACCATCGCTACTATGACCTGGGCCTGTGTGGCCCCACGCGCAGCGACCTGGCCGGCGACCCCACGCAGTGCGGTCGTTTCAAGGTGCCCACGCTTCGCAATATCGCGCTCAAGCAGCACTACTTCCACAACGGCGTGTTCAACAATCTGGGCGATGTGGTGAACTGGTATGTGACGCGCGACCTGAACCCCACGCACTGGTACACAACGTCCGACGGCCAGACGCCGGACAAGCAGTACAACGAGCTGCCGCAGCGCTACGACGGCAATGTGAACCGCGAAGAAGTGCCCTACAACGTCGAGGGCGGACAGCACCTCAACGCGGCGGAAATGAAGGACCTGATCGTGTACCTATGCACGCTGACGGATGGCTACGACGCAAAGAATCCTTCGGCGTACCCTTATCCGGACCAGTGCAAAGCCGCGCTGCGCTAGCTCTGCCCTCTCCAGCGCCAACGGGCCGACCTAGTGTCGGCCCTTTCTTCATATCTGCGTTGCGTGGAATATATTGACGCTGCACTGCAACAAGCCCTGCCATCCCCCTGTCACAATGCCTTGCCTACACTGGCAAGTCCGGCCATAACGTAGAACGAATTCAACTTGGGCATGCATTGATATGGAAGATCGTAGACACACAGAGCGAAGAAAATCGACGCGCGCCGCAACGGGCTCCCAATCCAAGGCACGCGACACACACACCCGAATCGCCCTCGTGCTGCAGGGCGGGGGCGCATTGGGCGCCTACCAGGCCGGCGTCTACGAAGCGCTATCTGGCACACAGTACTGCCCCAACTGGATCGCCGGCGTCTCCATTGGCGCCGTCAACGCCTCCATCATCGCCGGTAATCCGCCGGAAAAGCGCGTGGAGCGCCTGACCGAGTTCTGGCACCGCGTCTCGTCCCACTTCCTGCTGCCAGCCCCGGCCGAGCCGCAGATACGCATGTTCTTCAACTGGGCCAGCGCCACCTTCGCCGCCACGGCCGGCGTACCGGGCTTCTACCGGCCGCGCCACTCGCACGAACTGTTCGGCCTGCCTGGCATGCGCGCCAACAGCATCTACGACACGCGCCCGCTACGGAAAACGCTGGAAGAGCTGATCGACTTCGACCTGATCAACGCGCGCAAGATTCGCCTGAGCCTCGGTGCCGTGGAAGTGGAGACGGGCAACTCCGTCTACTTCGACAACCACCATATGGAAATCCGCCCCGAGCACGTCATTGCCAGCGGCGCCCTGCCGCCCGCCTTCGAGCCCGTGGAGATCGATGGCAAGCACTACTGGGACGGTGGCATCGTATCCAACACGCCGCTGCAGTACGTGCTGGACCACCGCGCCGAAGCGCCGCCACTTGTGCTGCAGGTGGACCTGTTCAGCGCGCACGGCGAGCTGCCGCATGACCTGGGTACGACCATGGTGCGCCACAAGGACATCATGTATTCCAGCCGCACCCGCTTCAACACGGACACGCTGCGCGAGCGCGCCAACCTGCACCGTGCCGTGGGCGACCTGCTGGACGACCTGCCGGCCGAGTTCGCCAACCACCCGGCCGTGAAGAAGCTGCGCCGCTTCCAGTGCCCGCAGGAGATCAATATCGTGCACCTGATCTACCGGCCGCCTGCGCATCACCTGGACTCGAAGGACTACGAGTTCTCGCGCGCCTCGGTGGAAGAACGCTGGGCCGAGGGCAAGCGCGATGTGCAGACCTGCATCGACCATCCGGACTGGCTGCGCCGCAGCGCCGGGAGCGACGCCGTGACCACCTACGACCTGACCAACCCGCACCACGGCAAGACCATGATGGGAGTACATACCGATGAAAATTGAGGAAGTCCGTCG
>JAFAKZ010000598.1 GCA_019234745.1 Burkholderiales bacterium | reverse complement strand
CCGCGCGTGGCTTCGCCCGATTTCGGTCAATCGGAACGCATGGTGGTGGCGCCGGGCCACGAGGAGCTGGGCCTGTTCGACATGCCCGGCGGCGAAAGCGGCCACCCATTGAGCCCCTACTTCCTGGCGGGCCACGAGGCCTGGGTTCACGGCGAAGCGCTGCCGCTATTGCCTGGGCCGGCGCAACACACGCTGACGCTGCACCCCGCTAGTTAAGGAAGCTCTGCAAAAGGTGACAATCTGAAACGTCAGCTTTCGCCCGGCGGAGCCGTGCGCTTCAAGCCATGAGAAAATCGACGAGTTATCGCTGATTGATTCCACTCCCCCCGCCCTCGTGACGTGGATGTCGGAGCGAAGCGACATACAGCCACGGGATGCCCTTGCGGTACCGCCGTACCCGTAAAGGGTATGCCGTGGTTGTAAAGGCGCTAAAGCGCCAACGACCACGCAACGAGCACCCGCAAGGGGTGGGCCGTGGTTCTAAGGCGCTAAAGCGCCAAGAACACACGCACGGAGCCTCGCTGACGCTCGAAAGTGGACTTTTGCAGAGCCTCTTTAAGGGCCTGTTTGCCGTATATGTTCTCGCAACCACGCCGCACTCGGTCAGGGTAGCGCATGCATGATGACGTGGAGGCCCTGGCTAACAACGCGTCATTCGACGTGAACCGATTGGCGGATTGCTGCATTCAACTTGTTCATGATGGCCGGCGATACCTTATTGCTGCACATCAGGAAGCGCTGCTCTCCCCGAGGCAGGTCCGGGAAGCTGACGATGCGCAGCGTACCCTGCGTCTGCTTGTCGCGGCTCAACCAGTATTCCGCCTCTTCGCGCGGCAGGATGGTGTAATCGGCCAAGTCCTTGCGCACGGCCGTCAACAGGTCGATCACTTCGTAGGGTGAGGAGGTTTTGACAGGGTGCTCACGTTCCATCATGTCGTCGATCACCGGGCCGTAGGAGAAGCGCTCCTTGACGATCAGCCGATAGCGTCGGCTGCTCAGCAAGCTGGCCAGGGTGCCGAGGCTACCCAGATCGTCGTGCGAGGTCACGACGACCGTAGGATGGTCACGATAGAGTGGCAGCGAAAATTGCGCGAAGGCGGCGCGATCGGGCGTCTTGAAGAGGGCGACTGCGCAGGCGGGTTCCTGGTTGGCTTTTACCAGGGCAAGGATTCGGTTTACGGGCCGCTCTTGCCATTGATAGCTGAGGCCTGCCGCTCGGACGGCGGCGACAGCGGGGTCAGCCGTCAGGCCGTGCACTTCGCCATTGGTCGACGAACTCGTGAAGGGTGGTCGCTCGTTGTAGTAGAGCGTCAAATCGACCGCCTGAGCGAAAGCAGCTGGTAGAAGCAGGCAGGCGAGCAATGCGATCCTGTATGGAAGAGGCATGGCAATTACTCCGCGCGGTGGGCCGGTAGCTTGGCAGGTCGTGGATGGTCATCCATGTTACCGCATCCGCTGGGCGGCAGCGCCGCTACCTCCGCGGGAATAGATACGAGTTTCCGCGGCAGGACAGGGTAGAATTGGCACGATTGCGCTACCTTCAATTGTTTCCTATGTTCGTCGATTCACACTGCCACATCGATTTCCCAGAGCTTGCCCAGCAGATCGACGCATTGCTCGCCGCCATGCGCACCAACCAGGTGTCGCATGCCCTATGCGTATCGGTGAACCTACCGCACTGGCCCAATGTCATCGCCCTGGCGGAACGCTTCCCGAATATCTTTGCCTCAGTCGGTGTGCACCCGGATTACGAAGATACGGTCGAGCCAACGTTCGAGCAGCTGGTGGAATTGGCCAAGCACCCCAAGGTGATCGCCATGGGCGAGACGGGGCTGGATTACTACCGCCTGGAAGGCGATCTGGAATGGCAGCGCGAGCGCTTCCGCACGCATATCCGTGCCGCCCGCGCAGCGCGCAAGCCGTTGATCATCCACACGCGCTCGGCCTCGGACGACACGCTACGCATCATGCGCGAGGAGAACGCAGCCGAAATCGGCGGCGTCATGCACTGTTTCACGGAATCGCAAGCGGTGGCCGATGCGGCCATCGAGCAGAACTTCTATATCTCGCTCTCCGGCATCGTTACCTTCAAGAAGGCGGAAGAATTGAAGGAAGTGGCGCGCACCATCCCGCTGGAGCGCATGCTGATCGAAACGGATTCGCCCTACCTTGCGCCCGTGCCCTTCCGCGGCAAGCAGAACCACCCGGCACTGGTACGCCACGTAGCCGAGCATATTGCCGACCTACGCGGCATGTCGGCGGAGGAAGTGGGCCGCGTCACCACAGAGAACTTCATCCGCCTATTCGGCCCCGCAGGCTTCAAGCCAGAAGGAGTGACGGTGTGAAGGTTGAACTGCTGATCCTCGGTTGCGGTTCCAGCGCAGGCACGCCGGCATTGGGCTGCACGTGCGCAACCTGCACATCGGGCGATCCGCGCAACAGCCGCACGCGCGCCTCCGCCGTCATCACCGCCGGGGACGTGAGCTTCCTCATCGACACAGGGCCGGACCTGCGCACCCAGGCCTTGCGCGAGGGACTGACCAAGGTAGACGCCGTCCTGTACACGCATATGCATGCGGATCACCTCAACGGCATCGACGACCTGCGCGCGTTCTGCTACATCAACCGCGCGCCCATGCCGGTATTCGGCAGCCCCTTCATGATGCGCAATATCGAAACGCGCTTTGATTACACCACGCTGCCGCCCGGGCCGAGCTGGGAAACCCCCTCGCTGCAGACCACGGCCGTGGAGGGCGCCTTCTGCCATCGTGGCGTGGCTGTTACGCCCATCCCCGTGATGCACGGCAAGTGGCCTATTTACGGCTACCGCATCGGCAATATCGCCTATCTGACCGATGTGTCGGATATCCCGGAAGACAGCTACCGCCTGCTCGACGGCCTGGACGTACTGCTGCTGGACTGCCTGCGCGAAAAGCCGCACCACACGCACTTTGGCGTGGAGCAGTCCATCACGGCCGCCCAGCGCATCGGCGCGCGGCAGACCGTGTTCATCCATATGACGCATGAACTGGAATACCACGAATTCAACGCCCGCCTGCCTGATGGCATCGTAGTGGCTTACGACGGTATGCGCTTGCAGTCGGGCCATTGAGTTGTAGGTTGGGTAACGCGTAGCGAAGCCCAACACGGTTATTCGATGCAATGCATTGGGTTTCGCTACGCGCTACCCAATCTACGTCCCGCGTCTTTCTCTCAGTAGCCGCACACAACTTTCCGTCGAATCCCGGTAAGCAGCCTGCACGGCTCGCCCGGTAAAATGGTGTCGCGATTCCTCCGCGACGTTAGTCTTGATGCTGCCGAGAATCTACTAACGAGCGTCAGCGAGGCTCCGTGCGTGTGTTCTTGGCGCTTTAGCGCCTTAGAACCACGGCCTACCCTTTACGGGTACTCGCGGTGGCGAGGGCGGGGGGAGTGGAATAAATCAGTAGACTACCGATGGGTATTCGCGAGTAGTTAGCGCTCGGCTCTGCCGGGCGAATCGCCACGGTTTCAGGTTTTGAATCCATTTAGAGCATTCTGATGAGCGACGATCGACCTCTTCCCCGTATCGTGATCGTAGGTGGTGGCGCAGGTGGCCTGGAACTGGCCACGCGCCTGGGTAACAAGCTTGGCCGCAAGGGCCGGGCGGACGTGCTGCTGATCGATGCGCAGCGCACCCATATCTGGAAGCCGCTCTTGCACCAGCTGGCAGCGGGCAGCTACGACAGCCACGCGGAAGAGATCGAATACCTGGCGCAGGCGCGCTGGCACCATTTCCGTTTTCGACAAGGGCGCCTGGCCGGGCTCGATCGTGCCGCGCGTGAAGTGCTGCTGGCGCCGCTGATGGATGCGGACGGCCGCGAGATCCTGCCCGCACAGCGCATCGGCTACGATTACCTCGTCATGGCCATCGGCAGCCAGACCAACGACTTTGGCACCAAGGGCGTGGCCGAGCACGCCATCCGCCTCGATAGCCCCGAAGCCGCCCGTCAATTCCACGAACGCCTGATCGACGCCTG
This sequence comes from Burkholderiales bacterium, assembly GCA_019234745.1. Taxonomy (GTDB): domain Bacteria; phylum Pseudomonadota; class Gammaproteobacteria; order Burkholderiales; family Chitinimonadaceae; genus JAFAKZ01. The sequence continues at coordinate 331 of JAFAKZ010000598.1, read as the reverse complement.
CCTGCGCGCCCACAATCTGCCTGTGGAAGCAGGGAAGGGGCGCATGACGGTGGCCATCATCGGCGCCGGCGCCACGGGCGTGGAACTGGCTGCCGAGCTGCATTCCGCCGCCCAGGTGCTGGGCAGCTTCGGCCTGGATCATATCAATCCGGACAGCGATATGAAGATCGTGCTGGTGGAAGCCAGCCCGCGCATCCTCGCCGCGCTGCCGGAGCGCCTGTCGGAAGCGGCATCGAAGGAGCTGCGCAAGCTGGCTGTGGAAATCCATAGCAATGAGCGCGTGGTGGAGGTGAGCGCCGAGGGCGTGCGCATGGGCAGCGGCAAGTTCATC
>JAFAKZ010000596.1 GCA_019234745.1 Burkholderiales bacterium | reverse complement strand
AACCTCGTGAGCCTGGGCCTGGACATGGACGACGCGGCACGCCGCCTCTCTACCTATCAAGCGGAAATGCTGGGCCTGACCGACCGTGGCGAGCTGAAGGTCGGTTCGCATGCCGATATCGTGGTCTTCGACCGCAACCTGCAACTGAAAGCCGTGTTCGTCGAAGGCGAGCGGATAGCTTTGGAGCAATGATTCGTGACTAGCTGCATGTACAAGGAGATGCGCGAGAGCCCCGTCGTCGTCGCGCGCCAGGGCGAGCGGCAAGCAGCCGGCTTTCGCGAACTGGGCGCCCGCCTGCACAAGACGGACCCGCACGCACTGGTGACTGTGGCGCGCGGCAGCTCCGACCATGCAGCAGCCTATATGTCCTACCTCACCATGCTGCGCCTGGGCCGTCTGGCCGTCTCGCTGCCCATGTCGCTGGTGACGCTGTACGACGCACCGCTGGACGTGGCCGGCACTGTGGCCGTCGCCGTCTCGCAGTCGGGTCGCAGCCCGGACGTGATCGAGCCGATCAAGCGCTTCCGCGAGGGCCGGGCGCAGACGGTGGCGCTGGTGAACGACGTGGATTCGCCGCTTGCCAAGGCCTCGGAATGGACGCTGCCGCTGGAAGCAGGCCCAGAATACGCCGTTGCTGCCACGAAGAGCTATATCGCCAGCCTGACTGCCGGCGCCCGCCTGGTTGCCCACTGGGCCGACGACAAGCAGCTGCTGGACGGCCTCGCCGCCCTGCCCGATGCGCTTTCCAAGGCGCTCGATGCCGATTGGTCGGCCGGCGTGGAAGCGCTGCGCAATACGGACAAGCTGATGGTGGTCGGCCGTGGCCTGACCCTGCCTGCCGCACTGGAAATCTCGCTCAAGTGCAAGGAAACGGCCGCGATCCAAGCCGAGGCCTTCTCGGGGGCAGAAATCAAGCACGGCCCGATGGCGTTGATCGAGGACGGCTACCCTCTGCTGATCATAGCCCCACGCGGCCCGGCGCAGGCAGGCCTGATCAAGCTGGCAGAGGAGATGCGCGGTCGTGGCGCACGCGTGCTGCTGGCCGCGCCGATCGACACTGCCAGCCGCGAGCTGACGCTGCCGGAAGCGCCCGTGCGCGAGCTGGATGCAATCACCGCAGTCGCCGCTTTCTACCCGATGGTAGAGGCGCTGGCGCGTGCCCGCGGTTTCGACCCGGACCAGCCGCGCCACCTCAACAAAGTCACGATGACCCGTTAAGCGACGCAGGCAAACAGGAGAGTTTCGGCATGTTGCACTTCAAACGCATCGTCCACACAGCATTGATCGCGACCAGCGTCGTGCTGTCGGGGCATGCGTACGCCGAAAAGCTGCGCCTTGAATTCTGGACGCAGAGCCTGTCGCCGAAGTTCGACCCCTACTTCAAAGACATCGTCGCCAAGTACAACGCCGCGCACCCGAATGTGAACGTGGTGTGGACCGACTACCCGTGGAGTGTGATCCGTACCAAGTTCACGGCCGCGCTCGCGGGAGGCAATCCGCCGGCCTTGGTGAACCTCGACGTGCCTTGGGTATACAGCTACAAGCAGTTGGGACTGTTGCGCCCCGTCGACGATCTGATCAACAAGGACGCCTACCTGGGCGGCGCCCTGGCCGATACGACTTTCGACGGCAAGCAGTGGGCCTTCCCCTTCTACAACGGCGCCAACGTCATCGCCTACAACACGGACCTGTTCAAGCAGGCCGGGCTGGACCCGAAGAAGCCGCCCACGACACTGACGCAGCAGCTCGACTACGCCAAGCAGATTCGCGCCAGGACGGGCGTAGCCGGCTTCGCGCCGGCGCTCGGCCCCACCAAGGTGGAAGGCCTGATGGCGGCGGAAGGGCTGGACGTGATGAAGGACGGCCACGCCGTGTTCAATTCGCCCGCTCACGTCGCCTTCGTGCAGAAGCTGGCCGACGCCTATAAGGCCGGCGCGCTGCTCAAGGACAACCTGTTCTCGCAGGACAATTTCCAAGTACAGATGGCGGCCTACGATAGCGATCGCCTGGCCATGCTGGTGACCGTGCCCACCGCGCTGACGCGCGTGCGTACCGACGCGCCGGAAATCTACAAGGCAACCGATGTGGTTGGCATTCCACTCGGACCGGAAAAGGTTGTATGGAGCGGCTGGCAGTTCACCTTCGCCATCGCCAAGAACGTCGACCCCCGCCTGGTACCGGAGATCGGCAAGCTGGCGACCTATCTGACCAGTGCCGAGAATCAGCTCGCCTTTGCCAAGCAGGCCGGCACGCTGCCAACCTCGCGCGGCGCGGCGACCGACCCGTACTTCCACATCGTCGGCCCGGATGCAGGCGCTGCCGAAAAGGGTCTGGTCGCCGCCGCCAGCAATGTCGAATACACGCGCACCATCTTTTTGAAGGGTGTACGGAACGCAGAAATGCTTTCCACCAAGTTGTCTGCCGCTGTCGAGCAGGCTGTAACCGGTCGTAAGGATCCGAAGGAGGCGCTTGATGAAGCCGTTGCCTTTTGGAACCAGAAGTTGGCAGTGCAATAGCGCGTAGCCGCTAACACCGCCCTCCGCCGCAGATCATTTTTCGCCGAACGTACGTATCGGCTGCGGGGGAGGTGTTGTCTGACGTATTGAAACGCCCGCGCCGCGGGCAGAAAGTAAACGAGCGTATCGTGGCCAGCCGCCGCAACACCGCCCTCACAGCATACTTGTTCCTGGCACCCGCCATTGTGCTGCTGTTGGTGTTTTCCTTCTGGCCCGTGGGCTTCGGCTCCTATATCGCGTTTACCAAGTACAACGTGATCGACCGGCCGGAATGGGTGGGGCTCGCCAACTTCCGCGACCTGCTCAGCGACGACTTGTTCCTTTCCAGCCTGGAGAACTCGGCGCTTTACCTGCTGGTCGTGCCCGCGATTCAAGTCATAGCGCTGTTCCTGGCTGTGCTGGTCAACAACAAGCTGCCCGGCATCAAGTTCTTCCGCGCGGCCTACTACCTGCCCGTGGTCACGACCGTATCGGTGGTCGGCGTGATCTGGAACTTCATGTACACGGACGACGGCGCGCTCAATGCCGTGCTGCGCTGGCTGCATCTCATCAGCGAACCGATCGGCTTCCTCACGGACGACCGCATCGCCATCTTCGCCGTCATGTTCATCACCATCTGGCGCGGCATCGGTTGGTATATGGTGCTCTACCTCGCCGGCCTACAGGGCATCTCGCAAGACATCTACGAAGCCGCCATGCTCGATGGCGCCAATGCCTGGCAGCGCTTCTGGCGCATCACCGTGCCCATGCTGGCACCCACCATCCTGCTGTGCTCCGTGATGTCGGTGCTGGCCGCCGTGAAAGCCTTCGAAGAAGTACAGGTGATGACGCAGGGCGGCCCGGCGCAGTCCACCTACACGGCGCTCTACTACGCCTACGACTTCGGCATCACCCAGCTCGACCTGGGCCATGCCTTGGCTGCCAGCCTGATCGCGTCGGGTTTCTGCGTTGTGCTGGCCTGGCTCAACTTCCGCTACCTGCAACCCCGGCAATCATGAGCAACGTCGACACCATGCCCGCCACCGATACGCATCGCCTCGACCTGCCTGCCGCCGCAGAC
>JAFAKZ010000302.1 GCA_019234745.1 Burkholderiales bacterium | reverse complement strand
TCCAGCCTGGGCCCGCAGGCCACCAACGGCGTCGGTGCCACGGGTGGTAACCGCAGCTTTGTGAACAACCTGGAAGTGTTGATGCCGGTGCCCGGCATCGGCTCTGAGAAGTCTACTCGCTTGTCGGCCTTCATCGATGGCGGTACGGTCTGGGGTGAAGGGCAGAAGTTCGATCTCGGCCAGATGCGCTATTCCACCGGTATCGCCTTCAGCTGGCTGGCACCCGTGGGGCCGATGAAGTTCAGCTTGGCCAAGCCGCTCAATGCCAAGCCTACCGATCAGCAGGAACACTTCCAATTCCAGTTGGGTAGAATATTCTGATCCGCGGGTCGTCTTTTGAAGGTGCCATCGTGAAACGCTTATTGTCTCTAGTTGCTGCCGCAGCCATTGCGATTCCTGCTTACGCCCAGGATATGAAGATCGGTTATGTCAATCTCGATCGCATCCTGCGTGAATCGGCGCCGGCCGTTAAGGCAACGAAGAAGCTGGAAAAGGAATTTGCCTCGCGCGAGTCGGACCTGAAGAAGCTCACCGACCAGGTACGCAGCCAGCAGGCCGAGCTGGACAAGGGAGGCCTGACGATGCCCGAGGCTGATCGCCGCAACAAGGAACGCGAACTGGTCAAGGACCAGCAGGACCTGTCGCGCATGCAGCGCGAATTCCGCGAGGACCTGAATAATCGTCGCAACGAAGAGCTGTCCGGTATTCAGGAACGCGTCTACAACACCATCCAGCAGATTGCGGCGAACGAGAAATACGACGCCATCCTGCAGGAAGCGCTGTATATCAATCCCAAGCTGGACATCACCGACAAGGTGCTGAAAGCCTTGTCGGACAAGTAAGGCCGGGCTGTGGCATATCGACTTTCCGAACTGGTCGAGCGATTCGGCGGCGAATTGCATGGGGATGACGTGGTCGTCGAGCAGGTGGCCAGCATGGAGGCCGCTGGCCCGCATGAGCTGGTCTTCGTCGGTGACCAGAAATACCTGAAGCAGTTGGACGATACGCGCGCCGGGGCCGTGGTCCTGACGGCCGCGACTGTCGACGCGACGTCGTTGCCACGCATTGTTTCGCCCAATCCCTACCTATACTTCGCACGCGTCGCCGCGCTGCTCAATCCGCCGGCTCGCCCCCGGCCTGGCGTCCACCCGACGGCCTTCGTCGATGCGAGCGCGGTGGTGGATGCCTCGGCTTCGATCGGGCCTCTCGCCAGCGTGGGCGCACATGCGCGGATCGGTGCCAACACGGTCTTGGAGGCCGGTTGCCGGATTGGCGACGGTGTGAACATCGGCGGCGACTGCCGCTTCTACCCCAATGTGGTGGTCTACCATGGATGTACGATCGGTGATCGCGTCGTCGTGCATAGCGGAGCCGTGATCGGTTCGGACGGCTTCGGCAATGCCTGGACCGGGTCGGAATGGTTCAAAATCCCGCAGCTTGGTAGCGTGCGCATCGGCAACGACGTGGAAATTGGCGCTTCGACGACGATAGATCGCGGCGCCCTGGGCGACACGGTGCTGGAAGACGGCGTACGGCTGGATAACCAGATTCAGATCGCCCACAACGTGCATGTGGGCCGCAATACGGCAATGGCCGCCTGCGTTGGCGTGGCCGGCAGTGCCCGTATCGGTGCCAACTGCATGCTGGGCGGTAGCGCGATGATCCTGGGCCACGTAGAGATCGCTGACCGCGTCAATGTGATGGCGGCGACCTACGTCGGCAAGTCCATCAAGAAGGCCGGGACTTATGTGGGCCAGTACCCGGTGCAGAGCTATGACGACTGGCTGGCCAACGCATCGCATTTGCGCCGGTTGGACGGCCTGGCAACTCGCCTGAAAGATTTGGAACGTAGAGTCGGCAAGACCGATGAGAATAAGTGAGACATCATGACCCAAGTACTTGAAGCGCTGGATATCCAGGGCATCCTGGAATACCTGCCGCACCGCTACCCATTCCTGCTGATCGATCGCATCACCGAACTGGTGCCGGGCGAGCGCGTGACCGCCATCAAGAACGTCACGTTCAACGAGCCTTTTTTTACTGGTCACTTCCCGCGCTATCCCGTCATGCCGGGTGTGCTGATCATCGAGGCGATGGCGCAGGCTGCTGGCGTGCTCAGCTTCAAGACGGTGGGCGAGAAGCCGACTGATGGCAAGCTCTATATGTTCGCTGGTATCGACAACGCGCGCTTCAAGGCGCAGGTGACGCCGGGCGACCAGATGATTATCGAGATGACGCTCGAGCGCCGCATGCGCAACATCTGGAAATACGCAGGCGTCGCCCGCGTGAACGGCAACGTGGTGGCCGAAGCCAATCTGCTCTGCGCAAACGTCGAGATTTGATCGAACACCGCTCCAGCCGATGGCGGGAGCGAAGTTGAATAGGCAGCACTGTCAGGCGTTGCTGGCAGCGTGCCAGATAAGAACAAGCATCCCGGTTGGCCTTGGCGCATGGCACGCGCGGGCACGGGTGGGGAAAGGCAAGCATGGCCCTAATTCATCCCAGCGCAGTTGTGCATCCCGGCGCTGAGCTGGCGGCCGATGTCGAGATCGGCCCGTTCTGCGTGGTAGGCGAGCACGTTCGTATCGGCGCCGGTACGCGTGTCGGCCCGCATTGCGTGGTCGAAGGCCACACGACGATAGGCGAGCGCAACGTCTTCCACGGTTCCAGCCACATCGGCTGCGCGCCGCAAGACAAGAAGTACAAGAACGACCCGACGCGCGTCACCATCGGCAACGACAACAATATCTTCCAGTTCGTCACCGTTTCCACCGGCACGATCCAGGACGAAGGCCTGACGGCGCTGGGCGACGACAACTGGATCATGGCCTACTGCCATGTCGCGCACGACTGCATGATCGGCAGCCACACAATTTTCGCCAACAACGCGAGTCTGGCCGGCCACGTGTATATCGAAGACTGGGTGTTCCTGGGCGGCTTCACCACCGTACACCAGTTTTGCCGCGTGGGCGTGCACGCCATGACTTCGTTCACGGCCGCTGTGACGCAGGACGTACCGCCCTACGTGACGGCTGCCGGCAACCGCGCAGCGCCCGCCGGCATCAATAGCGAGGGCCTGCGCCGCCGCGGCTTCACCGCCGAACAGATTACCGAAATCAAGCGCGCCTACAAGACGCTCTACCGCCAGGGACTGTCGTTTGACGAGGCAAGCGCCCAGATTGCCGCGCGCGCCATCGAGCGTCCGGAACTGAAGGCTTTCGTAGACTTCTTCGCGCTCGCCAAACGGGGCCTGATCCGCTGATGCCGGCACTGTTTCAAGGCAATGGCGGCCCACGCATCGCCATCGTTGCGGGCGAGGCGTCGGGCGATCTGCTGGGTGCCAGCCTAATCGAAGCCGTGCGCGCACGCATCCCCAATGCCCAGTTCGCCGGTATCGCCGGGCCGCGCATGCAGTCCGCCGGCGCCACCACGCTGTTCCCCATGGAGCGGCTGGCCGTGCGTGGCTATATTGAAGTGCTGAAGCATCTGCGCGAGCTACTCAAGATACGCGCGACCGTGCGCGATGCCTGTCTGGCCGAAAAGCCCGATCTGTTCATCGGCATCGACTCGCCTGATTTCAATCTGGGCCTGGAGCGCCGTCTGAAGCGGGCCGGCATCCCCACGGTGCATTTCGTCAGCCCGTCCATTTGGGCCTGGCGTGGCGAACGTGTGCACAAGATCAAGGCTGCCACGAACGAGGTGCTGTGCCTGTTCCCGTTCGAGAAGCCGCTGTACGATGCCGTCGGCGCCAAGGCGACCTATGTGGGCCATCCGCTGGCGGACGCCATGCCCGTCGAGGTCAGCCGTGCGGCCGTACGCGAGACGATCGGTGTGCCGCCGGATCAGCTCGTCTTCGCCATGCTGCCCGGCAGCCGCGTGAGCGAGATCGAATACCACGTCGAGCTCTACATCGAAACGGCGCGGCTGCTGCATGCACGCTATCCCAATGCGCTGTTCCTCGTGCCCCTGGTCACCCGCGAGACGCGCGACCAGTTCGATACGGCGCGCTACAAGCTGAATGCGACGGAACTGCCCATCCGCTTGATGTTCGGCCACGCACAGGAAGCCATGCAGGCGGCCGACGCGGTACTGGTAGCATCCGGCACGGCGACGTTGGAGGCCATGCTGGCCAAGCGCCCCATGGTGATCACCTACCGCATTTCCGACTCGACCTACCGCATGGTCAAGAAGAAGATGCAACTGCCCTATGTAGGCTTGCCCAATGTGTTGGCTGGTCGCTTCCTCGTGCCCGAGCTGCTGCAGCACGAGGCCACACCGGAAAACCTGGCACAAGCCCTGTCGAACTATATCCAGTGCAAGGGCTTGGCTGAGGATATCGGCCAGTGCTTTGCCGACATGCACCTGTCCCTGCGCCAGGGTGCCAGTGAGCGGGCGGCGGACGCCGTCGTCGCCTATCTGGGCCGGGGCCGCTGATGCATATCGTCTGCGGCGTGGACGAGGCGGGCAGAGGGCCGCTCGCTGGTTCCGTCTACGCTGCCGCTGTCGTTCTGGGGCCGGACCATGGCATCGTCGGTCTGGCAGATTCCAAGGCGTTGACGGCAAGCAAGCGCGAAGCGCTGTCGGCGGCGATCAAGGTGCACGCGCAGGCTTGGTTCATCGCTAGCGCCAGTGTGGCGGAGATTGACCAGCACAACATCCTCAAAGCGACCATGCTGGCCATGCGCCGCGCCGTGGAGGGGCTGGGCGTAGTGCCGACCGAGGCGCTGATCGACGGCAACCGCTGCCCGCCCGGCCTAGCCTGCGCCGCTCGTGCCATTGTGAAGGGCGATGCGAAGGTGGCGGAAATTTCCGCCGCCTCCATTCTGGCCAAGGTCGCACGCGACGAGGAATTGCTGAAGCTTGATGCTGTCTATCCGGGCTACGGCTTTGCCGAGCACAAGGGCTACGGCACGCCGGCCCACGTGGAAGCGCTCAAGCGCCTCGGCCCCTGCGTTGTGCATCGCAGCAGCTTCGAGCCGGTCAAATCCATGCTGGCGGCGCGGCAACAGTCGCTCTGGTAGTAAAAATGCGGCAATGGCGGCAGAAATGGCGCCAATATTCGTAGTCAATACGCCATACCATTTGTCATTTGGTCGTTTCCCAAACTAATATCCAAGCGTTGTGCGAGCTGGAAGCTGGCGCGCCGACCATTCGAGCCGAAAAGGACGTCTATCGATGTTTGTAGTAATCGGTTACATCATGATGTGCGCCTGTATTTTCGGCGCCTATGCCGCGCACGGCGGGGAGCTGGGCGTTCTCTGGCAGCCGGCCGAATTCTCGATCATCTTCGGCGGCGCCTCCGGCGCCATGATTGTTGCCTTCGGTGGCATACCGCTCAAGTCGACGCTGCGTTCGGTGCCGAAGGTTTTCAAGGGCAATCCTTATGGCAAGGCCTTCTATTTGGACTTGTTCGCCCTGCTGTATGAAATTCTCTCCAAGGTGCGCAAGGAGGGCCTGATGTCGATCGAAGGCGATGTCGAGACGCCCGATGCCAGCCCCCTGTTTTCCAAGTATCCGCAGATCGCCCGCGACCATCATGTCATCGAGTTCCTGTGTGACTACCTGCGCCTGATGGTGGGCGGCAATCTCAACGCCTTCGAGATCGAAAACCTGATGGACGTGGAAATCGATACCCATCACCACGAGTCGGAGGTCCCCTCTGGCGTCATTGCCACCATGGCCGATTCGCTACCGGCATTCGGTATCGTGGCTGCCGTGATGGGCGTTGTGCACACCATGGGCTCGCTCAACCTACCGCCGACCGAGCTGGGCAAGCTGATCGGTGCGGCACTGGTTGGTACTTTCCTGGGTATTCTGCTGGGCTACGGCTTTGTCGGCCCGCTCGCGCGTATTCTTGCCACGAAGGCGGACGAAGGCACCAAGGTACTACAGACGATCAAGGTAACCTTGTTGGCAAGCTTGAACGGCTACGCGCCGCAGGTGGCCGTGGAATTCGGGCGCAAGGCGATGGAATCGCACATGCGGCCGGGCTTCCTGGAGCTGGAAGAGCACGTCAAGAACAAGAAGGCGTGAACGTCGTGATGCACTGTGCCATTTTGGAGCGTAGGCCATGAGCGACGACTCCCAACGCCCAATAGTCGTCAAGCGTGTCAAGAAAGGCGGTCACGGCCATCACGGTGGAGCCTGGAAGATCGCCTACGCCGACTTCGTGACGGCCATGATGGCCTTCTTCCTCTTGATGTGGCTGCTCGGCTCGTCCACCAAGGGCGACCTGCGCGGCATTGCCGAATATTTCCAGAACCCATTCAAGGTTGCCCTCAAGGGGGGCTCCGGTGCGGGCGAATCCAATAGCGTGCTGCAGGGTGGCGGTCTCGACCTAAATCGCAAGGCGGGCAGCTATCGCCGCAGCCCGGAGAACGGCGACAAGCGCCGCCTGGAAGATCTGAAGCAGAAGCTGGAAAATGCGATCAAGAGCACGACCAATGTCAAGCTCTCGCAGTACAAGGACCAGATCAAGCTGGACATCACGCCGGAAGGTTTGCGTGTCCAGATTGTCGATCAGCAGAACCGCCCGATGTTCAAGAGCGGCAGTGGGCAGATGGAGCCCTATGCCCAGGGCATCCTGCACGAGATTGCGTCGATACTGAACCAGGTGCCCAACCGCCTGTCGCTGTCCGGCCATACCGACAGTGCAGCCTTCGGCAATGGCCCCAAGGGATACACGAACTGGGAGCTGTCGGCTGACCGCGCCAACTCCTCCCGCCGCGAACTGATCGCTGGCGGCATGGATCCGGGGAAGGTGCTGCGCGTGGTCGGGCTGTCCGATTCCGTCCCCTACAACACACAGGACCCAAGCGACCCAGTCAACCGCCGCATCAGCATCATCGTGCTGAACAAGGAAGCGGAGGACAACATCATGAAGCTGGCGGGCTCCCACGCGGGTGAGTCCGAGCCGGAAGCGGTGAATGACCCGGCGGCCGCCATCAAGCAGGGTGCGGCGGAGCAGGATGCTGCCAAGCCGTGAGGCCTGCGCTGGCGGGCCTGGTCGCTCAATGTATCGCCACGGTAGTCGCGATATCGGCGGTCCGATTGGCTGGCGTGGCGCTGGCCTGGTGGGTGCCGGTCCAGGTCATGCTGGCACTCGGCCTGTGCGCCGCGTTGCGGCAGCCGCGCTGGTGGTTCGCCATCCATGCGCTGTTCGTGCCGAGCTTGGTGTTCGCGCTCAATCTGGCCGTCCCGGCCTGGTGCTATCTTCTTGCGCTGTTGTTGGCTTGGGCAATATTCGGCCGGATCGACCGCAGCCGCGTGCCGCTGTATTTAAGCAATGCGGCGGCACTGCAAGTGTTAGACGAGCTGTTGCCCGAGGACGGGCACTTGCTGGATATCGGTGCAGGAACGGGCACGGTGTTGGCTTGGCTGTCGCGCCGCGGTACGCGCCAGCTGACGGGCGTCGAGCATGCCTTGCTGCCCTGGCTGATTGGCCGCTTGCGAGCAAGCATGTACGGCAATCGATACGAATTGCGGAAAGCTGACCTGATGCAATGGCCGCTCGCGGGGTACGATGTGGTCTACGCCTTCCTGTCACCGGCTGCGATGCCGGCGCTATGGGAAAAGGTGAAGCGCGAGATGAGCAGTGGTAGCCTATTTGTAAGCAATAGCTTTGATGTACCTGGCGTCGAGGCGGATCGTGTGATCGAGTTGAATGATTGGAAAGGCGCCCGGCTTTACCTGTGGCGAATGCCGTGACAACAGCTGATACCGTACCCAAGCCGCCTGTCGGCATCGATAACGAAGCCTGGCTAGGTTTCTGGGCGCGCCGCGGCGTACCTATCCTTCAGTCGACCAAGGCCGCGCTGGCTGGCTTTGCCGGTCAGGCCGAAACGGTCAAGACGAGCGACATCGTCGACGTGGTACTGCGCGACCCATTGTTGACGGCGCACGCGCTGCGCCTGATCAACCAACGTGAGCGCGGCAGTCTGGCGGCCGACGTGGTATCGATCGAGTCGGTCATCCTGCTGATGGGCGTGGACGCCTTCGTTGAACAGTTTGCCCGCCTGCAGAGTGTGGAATCGCTGCTGCTGCCCAAGCATGCGCCGCGCTACTTTGCGCTATTGCGTGACGTAGCGACCGCACGGCTGGCCGCGCGCTTGGCGCGCGAATTCGGCGTACTGCGTTATGACGCACGCCTCGACGAAATCTTCGTGACCGCGTTGCTGGCTAACCTGCCGCGCATGCTGCGCTATATCGAAGCGGGTTTGACGGACAAGGCGCCGCCGGTGGACATGGCGGGTATCTCGCTGTCGCTGTTCAGCCGCTGGCATCTGCCGGAAGTATTCGCCACGCTGCTCGACGACGAGAGTGGCTCGGCCAGCCAGCGTGCACTGCTGCATCAGGCGGCATTGCGCCTGGCCGACCATCTGCAGCTTGGCTGGTGGCAGGATGGTGTGGCCGCCGACATCCATATAGCCGCCCACACGCTGGGTATCGAGGAGAGCGAGGCTTGGCAACTGGTGTGTGACAGCCTGCTTCACTTCGCTCGCAAGGACTGGCCTTACGCGCAAATCTTCCCACCTGCACGCTGGCTGCCCATGCTGCCCGGCGAGTGGCCGAAGCCGCAGCAGCCCAAGACACCGGACGCCCAGCCGGCCGCCACCGTCAAGGTAACGCTTGCCGACATCCTGCGCGAGATGAACCGCGCCAGCGATCGCGGGGCGTCGTTCAACCAGCTCATGGGTCTGGCGATCCGGGCCTTGTCCGAAGGTGTGGGCATGAAGCGCATCGTGTTCAGCCTGCTACTGGCCGGGCAGAACGCGCTGAAGACGCGCTACGTCGTGAGTGCCAATCAGGACGACGCGCTGCGTAACTTCCAGGTCGACCTCGCTGTGCCCCACATGTTTACACGCCTGATGCTCAAGCCCCAGTCGATCTGGCTCAACAACGGCAACAAGGCGCAGTTTGAAGCGCTGCTGCCACGTGGCCTACGCCAGGCGGCTGGGTCGGGCGAGTTCTTCGCCATGTCGCTGTTCGTGAACGACAAGCCGATTGGGCTGTTCTTCGCCGATGACCAAGGCGGTGGCTTGAGTGAGGCGCAATACAACAACTTCAAGCAGGTCTGCCTGGTCACGGGCCAATGCCTTACGCTCCAGGCCCGCCATCTGGATCTTGGCGGCAAGCATTGAGGGCGTGAACTTGCACGTCTCAGGTGGCGCTTAGACAAGGGCGCTGGCACGGCGGAGGCCTGCTTGTTCACGTTCTGGACAGGTTCGGTCGCGTATTCTTGATGGCTTGCACTTCTACGCCCGTGCGGTTGCGGGCTAGGGGACTCTGCTTACCTCAATAAATCAGATTCTCGACAGTCTCTAGGGAGCCTCTGACTAAGTACCCGGGTCGCGCAGGGCCGATTCTTGGGGCAGGACTAGGCACAACGAGCGCAGCTTAGCCGGCTAAGTAAGTGAGTTGTAGGTCCACGTTGCACGGTCGTGGGAACAACGTCATGCCCCAAGAATCGACCCAGCCCGGAGGGTTTGCCCGGATTTCCCACAACCGTGCAACGTGGACCTTGGCCTGCTGCCGCGTTGAAAGTCGCTTATGTAACCCGTTACACTGCGCTCCTTTCGCCGTGCATCAGGCCAAAATCCGGGCAAACGCGATCCCGGGTACTTAGTCAGAGGCTCCCTAAGGCTGTTCCTCATCAGTATGGAAATCATCCACTCCCGACAAAACCCGCTGGTCAAAGCCTGCGTGAAGCTGGCGGCACATCGCCGCGAGCGGCTCAAGCAAGGCCTGACACTACTCGACGGCACGCATCTGATTGCTGCTGCGCTGGATGCAGGCTTGCCGCTCGAACGTATCCTCGTTGCGCATTCCGCCTTGGAAAAGCCGGAGGTGGCACAGCTGCTGGCTCGCTACCATGGCCCACAGAGCGTCGTGTATGACGCCATATTCGACGAAATCACCGAATTGGATACCGCCAGCGGCATCCTCGCCATCTGGCGCGTGCCGATTCCGCGCCTGCCCGTGAACACGGGTCTTGTCCTTGCGCTCGATGGCGTGCAGGACCCGGGCAATGTCGGTTCCATCCTGCGTACGGCAGCAGCCGCTGGCGTAGATCAGGTCTGGCTGAGTTTAGGTTGCGCAGATGCCTGGTCGCCCAAGGTCTTGCGCGCTGGTATGGGTGCCCACTTCCTGCTGCCGCTGGTCGAGCGCGCTTCGCTGCCGGAGCTGCTGCAGGCATTCAAGGGCAAGCGTCTTGCAACAGCGCTGGATGGCAGCGTTGATCTGTATACGGCCGATTTGCGCGGCGACATGGTCATGACGCTGGGCAGCGAAGGGCAGGGCGTGTCGGCGGAAGTATTAGCCGCGTCCGAACTGCGCGTGCGCATCCCCATGCTGCTCACGCTGGAGTCGCTCAATGTCGGCGCAGCGGCGGCCATCTGCCTGTTTGAGCGGGTGCGCCAGCTACGCTAGGACTCAAGCCCGGGCGAAACGTCCGATGCCGATACGGCCCAGCAACGCCTGGATGTCCGCTAGCATCACGACATTGCCAATCGCTGCGCTCGCAATGCCGACAAAGGTCAGCGCGTGCCATTCGAAGTGCTCGAACTGCGCCGACAGGACAAGTGCAACGATGGGCACGGCCACGGCCACATAGCCAGCACGTGCCGCGCCGATGCGGCCCAGCAGCGTGAGGTAAGACGCGAACGCGATGATGGAGCCCAGGAAGGCCAGGTAGGCGAGCGAGCCAAGGTAACTGGGGCGCAGGTCGAATACCAGTCGGCCATCACGCAGCAAGGTGAACAGCAGAGCCACCAGGCCGCCGGTGACCATGCCGTAGCCGATGGTGGGCAGCAGCGGCAAGTTGGCCTCACGATTGCGCTGGGCGACGAGGTTGCCGCACGAGGCCAGGATGGCGGCACACAGGCCCAAG
>JAFAKZ010000175.1 GCA_019234745.1 Burkholderiales bacterium | reverse complement strand
TGGCGCATGGGCGAGTCACAAGGTCGTCGGCACGACGACGATACCCGCCCGCAGGCCGTTCTTGACCTTGGGGTTGGGAAAGACGATGCGGGCGCCCTGCTCTTCCACCACGAAACGCTCGTCGCCATCGTCGGCCAGCACATAACCTAGCGCCAACTCAGTGAAATTCTCCACCTCATCGGCCAGATGCAGGGCAAAGCCATCCGTACGCTTGATAACTTCGCGCGAAACGCTGAACAGCGTGGGATGCGGTGCCGCGCTGTAGTCCCTACGCTCGCCTGAGATCAAGCGGCGCAGCTCCGCTTCGACCAGGTCGAGGTTCACCGCCTGGTTCTGACCAAACGGCCGCGCCTTGCCGAGTTCAAGCGTAAAGGCGTGTGCCCCGCAGTGGTGGCGCGTGTACCAGGAAAAGGTCGGCGACGGCTTGGACTGCAGCAACACAGCCTCGACGCCAGCCGCACCAAGGCGGGCAATCTCGCCGGAATCGAAAGGCATGTCGGCCACAAAGGGGTAGATCGCGAACTTCTCTATCTTGGAGCCACGTATGGCCGTATGCAGGTCGTAGTGCAGCTTCCAGCGTACGGCGGAGGGGGCAAAAAACGCGCTGCACACGCGCTCCAGCTCGCGCGCACGTTGCGCCGCTGGGCCATTGCCAGTCTGCGCTTCCGCCTTGCCGAACAGGCGGTTGAGATCGTCGTCCAGATAGCGCTCGTTGCGGCGGATGGCCTCGGGGTTGCCGAAGGCGAACAGGACGCGTGCCTTCGTGTGCGAGTGACCGTCCAGCAGCTCCTGCACCAGCTTGGCGAGCAATTCGATCGGCGCCGTCTCGTTGCCGTGGATGCCACAGGATAGGAATAGATCGTAGCTGGCATTCGCCGGCTCGAAGGCAATCAGGCCCTCGCCGTGTGTGGTCACGCGCGTACCGTCTGCCAGCTCGGCCGGCCATGTCTGCTCAGCGCGAGCTTCCAGTAAATGTGTCAGGTAGTCGATCATGAGGTCTTCTTCGGTGCAGCGGCCAGCAGCTTGTCCAATTGACGGGCGAAGGCTTGGCGCTCGGCCTGACCGTAGGCACTGGGCCCGCCCGTTTCGACACCGGAGCTACGCAGCTGTTCCATAAAGTCGCGCATGGACAGGCGCTCGCGTATGGTTGCCGTCGTCAGCAATTCACCACGCGGGTCGAGCACCACCCCGCCCTTCTCGATCACGGCGGCCGCGAGCGGAATGTCGGCCGTGATCACGAGGTCGCCCACTTCTACGGATTGCGCAATCTTGTCATCCGCCACATCGAAGCCACCCGGCACCTGGATGGCGCGGATATTGAGCGATGGCGGCACCTGCAGCATCTGGTTGGCTACCAGTGTAACGCTGATACCCGTGCGCTCGGCGGCCCGGAACAGCATGTCCTTGACGGGACGCGGGCAGGCATCGGCATCGACCCAGATCTGCATGTGCGCGCCTATCAGGCCAGCTGGAACGGGTACACCGAACCGAGCTTGAGGATCTGCGTCAGCTCGTCCAGCGCCGTGCGGCACTCGGTGAGCAGCTTCGGGTCGGCCAGGTCGTCCGCACCCAGGCGATCGCGGTAGTGCTTGTCCACCCAGGCGTTGAGCGTGCCGAACAGCGCGTCCGACATCATCACAGCCGGGTTCACTGCCACGAGTTCCGCGTCATTCATCGCCACGCGCAGACGCAGGCAGGCAGGGCCGCCGCCGTTCTGCATCGATTGCTTGAGGTCGAACACCTTGAATTCGTCGATCGGCCCGCCGCTTGCAACCAGCTTGTTCAGGTAGGTCCAGACACGTTCGTTGGCGTGGCACTCTTCCGGCACCACGATGATCAGCTTGCCGTCGCCCTTGCTCAGCAATTGGCTATTGAACAGGTAGGACTTCACCGCGTCCAGCACCGTCACTTCGGCTTCCGGCACTTCGATAGCCACGAACTCGCCGCCAACCTGAGCCAGCTTGCTGCGCAATTCGCCCAGCACGGCGTCCTGATCGACGAAGGAACGCTGATGATGGAACAGCACATTGCCGTTACCCACCGAGATCACGTCGTTGTGGAACACGCCCAGGTCGATGGTATCGGGGTCCTGCTGCGCGTAGACCACCTGGCTGGGCTTGAGGCCGTGCAGGCGTGCGATAGCCTGGCTCGCTTCCAGCGTCTGGCGCGCGGGGAATTTGGCGGGCTTCGGGTAGCGGCTGTCGAATGCGGCCTGGCCGAACACGAAGAACTCCACGCCGGGCTTATCGTATTCCGCACAGAAGCGAGTGTGGTTGGCCGCGCCTTCGTCGCCGAAGTGCATCTGCGCGGGCAAGGCTGGGTGATGCGCGAAATGGCGCTCGTCACGGAACATGGCCTGCAGGATACGACCTGTGGTGGGGTGCTCAATGGAGCGGTGGAACTTATTGTTCAGATTGGCCGGTGTGAAATGCACGCGGCCATCGGCCGTATCAGCGGAAGGGCTGACCGTAGCGGCGTTGGCCGTCCACATGGGTGAGGCCGAGGAACAGGCGGCGAGTAGCGCCGGCGCTTCCTTGGCGGCCTTGGCGATCACTTCTGCGTCGCTACCAGCAAAGCCGATCTGGCGCAGCGACGCCACGCTAGGGCGCTCGTGCGGGGCCAGTACACCCTGCTTAAAGCCGGCATCGTGCAGCGCCTTCATCTTGGCCAGGCCCTGCTTGGCCGCCTCGCGCGGATTGGCCGCCGTGTTCTGGTTGCCGGTAGACGCCACGTTGCCATAGCTCAAGCCGGCATAGTTGTGCGTGGGGCCAACCAGCCCATCGAAATTCGCTTCAAAAGCTGCCATGTTCGTCCTCTTTACATCGTCATCCCTGCGGGCATCTGTGCCGGCAGGGTGAGTTCGGCCGTTTCCAGGCCCGCAACGGGATAGCTGCAATAGTCAGCTGCATAATAGGCGCTGGCGCGATGGTTGCCCGAGGCACCCACGCCGCCGAAGGGCGCAGCACTCGACGCGCCCGTGAGCTGCTTGTTCCAGTTCACGATACCGGCACGCGACTCGCGCCAGAATTGTTCATACAGCTCGGCCTTGTCCGACAGCAGGCCTGCCGCCAAACCGTAGCGCGTAGCGTTGGCGAGATCGATGGCTGCATCGAAGCTGTCGCAGCGCTGTACCTTCAGCAGCGGGCCGAAGTGTTCTTCGTCCGGCAAGTCGGCCACCGCCGTGACATCCAGGATGCCTGCAGACAAGAGCGCCGTACCCTCTTCGATCCGCTGCATCGGCAGCAGTGCCTTGGCACCGCGTGCGATCAGATTGGTCTGCGCAGCCAGCAGGTGGTCCGCCGCAGCTACCGAAATCACGGCACCCATGAAGGGCTGCTCCGCATCGTCCCAGCGGCCAACCTTGAGATTAGACGCCACCTCGACCAAGCGCGCCAGAAAAGCATCGCCCGCTGCGCCATTCGGGACGATCAGACGGCGTGCGCAGGTGCAGCGCTGACCAGCAGAGATAAAGGCCGACTGGACGGTCTGGAACACGGCGGCATCGGTATTCGCCACCTCATGCACGATCAGCGGGTTGTTGCCGCCCATTTCCAAGGCAAGGATCTTGTCCGGCGCGCCGGCAAACTGCTTGTGCAACTGCTGCCCCGTGCCGGACGAACCGGTAAAGAACAGGCCGTCGATACCAGCATGGCCAGCGAGCGCCACGCCAGTATCCTTGGCACCCTGCAGCAGGCCGATGACGCCTGCCGGCAGGCCGGCTTGCTGCCACAGTTCAACCGTCTTGTGCGCCACCATGGGGGCCAGCTCAGAAGGCTTGAACACCACGCAGTTGCCCGCCAACAGCGCCGGCACGATATGCCCGTTGGGCAGATGGCCAGGGAAGTTATAGGGACCGAACACGGCCACCACGCCGTGCGGGCGATGGCGCAGCACCGCCTGGGCGTCGCCCATGGCGCTCTGGCGCTCACCCGTACGTTCCTGATAGGACTTCACCGAGATATCGACCTTGCCCACCATGGTTTGCACTTCGGTCAGCGCTTCCCAACGCGGCTTGCCTGTCTCCAGGCCGATGGCGTCGGCTAGCACCGCCTTATGCTCGGTCAACAGTTCGGCAAAGCGGCGAACGATCTGTTCTCGCGCGGCGAAGCCCAGATCGCGCCAGCTACGGAAGGCACGGCGTGCGGCCTTGACGGCAGCATCTACCTGCTCGGCGCTGGCAGCCTGGCCTTGCCAAACGACTGCCTGGGTAACGGGATTGCGCGAAGCAAAGGACTGGCCCTGGCCGGGGAGCCATTGGCCATCGATATGATGGTGGGACATCGGTTCGTACTCCTCGGGCACCCTTCGTTGGGGTGCCGTTTCAAAATCAGCTGCGTGCCGACAAAGGCACTGCCCGCACGCTGTCGCCCGGCTGGATGGCGAGCTTTTCAATCACGGCATGGCTCAGCGGCAATCCGTTGTGCGACGGCTCCGTTTGCGTCAGGCAGACGCGGAAATCGTTCAAGCGGCGATTCGACACCATCCAGTTGCTGCCCGTCGTGGCTTCCGTCGAGGTCGCCGTGAAGGTGCGGCTCGCACGCACGGCGCGGATATCCGGTAGGGCGCACTCCACCGTTGGGCCGGCGTCGAAGATGTCCACGTAGCCG
>JAFAKZ010000157.1 GCA_019234745.1 Burkholderiales bacterium | reverse complement strand
TGATGGGTCATCACGCTAACGATTGAAAAACGGCCTTTCGGCCGTTTTTTCCAATGTATGTGCAGATTCCTGTGACGCAGAACGTAGATTGCGGTCGTTATTGACCAGTGATGGTATGCGGGTGATGATCGCAATGTGTCGTTCACCCAACTGCCGTGGCAGAACGGTGAGCGTCTGCAGTCGGCCAAATGCAGATACTAGACTCTCCGCGACGACCGGCAGCTCAGCTACTTGATCCGGTCAGTGCGGCGCCCGCTTCTTGATGGTCAACGACCACCGGCGCCAGCACCTAGTGAGTATGCCCAACGAGCGTAGCGGCACAAGTACTTGGACATCGGCATCAGACAGCTAGCCCGCCGCGCTGAAACACGCGCGCCTGATCATCATAGGTGAATAGCCTGGCGTAGCGACCCCAGTCGACAGCCGTCCGCAGGGTCGCGTCTGCGTCGTGTTTGTTCAGATGATCTTGGAGTTCAAGTTCAAAACGTTCGCGTGGTGCACTATGGCCTTCACGCTCGTCCAGCACTTCGCAGATGTGGGACATTATTGGCACGAACTTCAGCAAGTGCTCGCGGAACAGGCGCCTGCGTTCTTCGTCATCGCATGCGGCCATCACCTGGCCGACAGCGGTCAGCTTCAGGCGATCGCCATTGAGCTCCCCGAACTCAAGGATATGTAGTGCCAGGGCGACGGGCAGCAGCTCGTCGATCTTGAGCCGCAGTGGCGCCGCGATGGCTGACAGCTCGAAATGGTGCGTATTCGGTTGGGCCGCCAACGTATCGAGAAAGCCGTCGATGCGATGGCTTGAGACTTCCGGCAGACGCTGCGCGAGCCCGGTATCGCGGCGTTGCCCAGCCAGGGATTCGACCATGCGCGACGTCAGCACGGCATATATCTGGCCGACGACCGCCTGGAATTCACTGCTCGTGCGGCTTCTCGGATGCGGGAGCGAAATCGGCACGCTGGCTGCAATATGGCCCGGGTTCGTACCCAACACCAGGATGTGATCGCACATTGCCACGGCTTCCTCGATATTGTGCGTTACCATCAATACGGCTTTGGTGGGCAAGCGACGTTCGATCCACAGATCGAGGAAGTCCGTGCGCAGATTCTCGGCAGTTAGTACGTCTAACGCCGAGAACGGCTCATCCATCAGCAGCAGCGTCGGTTCGCTGACGAGCGCGCGGGCAAAACCCACGCGCTGGCGCATACCGCCAGAGATTTCGCGCGGGTAGGCCAACTCGAAGCCATCCAGCCCGATCAACTCAATGGCGGCTTGCGCCTTTCGTTCTGCCGTCGCCAATGGCACGCCGGCGGCGTCGAGGCCGAGCGCGACGTTCTCCAACACGTCGAGCCACGGGTAGAGCGCGAAGGTCTGGAAGACAACAGCGATGCCTTCTGTTGGACCACCAAGCGGCTGGCCCTGGTAATGCACGGCGCCGGCCGTGGGCTTGATCAGCCCAGCCGCGATGCGCAACAAGGTGGACTTGCCGGACCCAGAACGACCCAACAGCCCCAGTATCTCGCCTTCATGCAGGTCAAGGTCGATACCCTGCAACACGGGCATCAGCTCGCCCGACGGCTTGGCGAAGGACATTCCAATCTGCGTGAACGACAGCACTGGCGGCGTCGATGTCGGCAGCGCATTGTTCGATGTGGTGTGAATAGGGTCGCTCATCGCCTGCCTCAATCAGTCCAGTCGGGTACGGCGTTCCGCATATGCGTACATGGGACGCCACAGCAGACGGTTGGTCGCGATCACCAGGATGGACATCGTGGCGACGCCCAGTGTGATGTGCGGGTAGTCCCCCGCTTCGGTCATGCGTGCGATATAGGCGCCAAGGCCGGAAGCATCGAGCCTTGTGTCGCCCCAGTTCACGACCTCGGACACGATGCTGGCGTTCCATGCGCCGCCCGAGGCCGTGATGGCACCCGTGACGAAATAGGGAAAGATGCCGGGCAGCATGACCTTGCGCCACCAAGCGTGCGAGCGCAGGCGGAAGCTGGTGGCCGCTTCGCGCAGGTCGGTAGGGAATGCCGTAGCACCGGCAATCACATTGAAGAGGATGTACCACTGGGTGCCGAGGATCATCAGGGGGCAGAGCCAGATCTGCGGCGTCAGGCGCAAGTGGACGATCAGGTAGACGGCGACCGGGAACAGCAGGTTGGCGGGAAAGGCGGCAAGGAATTGGGCGACGGGCTGCACCCGCTCAGCCCACGCTGGCCGCAGGCCGACCATAACGCCAATCGGCACCCACACGATGGATGCCAGCACGATGAGGATGAGCACGCGCAGGAATGTAAGGATGCCATTGTGCGCCACCAGCGAAATGTCGGACCAAGACAGCACTGGCCGTACGAACTGGAACAGATGGTAGAGGGCATACGCGCCGAGGATGACAAAGGTGCCATACCAGAGCAGGTCTCCTGTTTCGCGGGAAATTGGCAGCCTGTCTAATCGCAGGTGAATCGGCAAGTACAGGCGCGCTCGCGCCGAACGCTTCAAGAGCGCGCCTATGGGCGCTGCAGCTCGCTGCACCAGCTCGGCCCTGCGCAGCACATCGAGCAACCAGCTGCGCGGTAATTGCTGGCTTGCGGTCTGTTCGACTCGGAATTTGTCAGCCCACGCCACGATGGGCCGGAACAGCAGCTGGTCATAGATGACGATGGCGACCGTCATCGCGAGCAAGGCCCAGGCAACCGCAGCCAAGTCGCGCGTTTGGATGGCCCGTGCGACATAGGAGCCAACGCCAGGTAGTGATATCTGTACGTTGCCGACCGAGATGGCCTCGGATGCGACGACGAAGAACCAGCCGCCGGACATTGACATCATGGTGTTCCACACGAGGCCAGGCACGGCGAAGGGAACCTCCAGCCGCCAGAAGCGTTGCCAGCCGGACAGCCGGAAACTGACGCTCGCCTCGTCCAGGTCGCGCGGCACGGTGCGCAAGGACTGATAGAAGCTGAATGCCATATTCCAGGCTTGGCTGGTGAAGATGGCGAAAATCGCCGCAAGTTCGGCGCCCATTACCTGTCCAGGGAACAGCGACATGAAGAACACGACCGTGAACGACAAGTAGCCGAGGATGGGCACGGACTGCAAGACGTCGAGCAGCGGTACCAGGACCATCTCGGCACGCCGACTCTTGGCCGCCAGGGTGGCATAGGTCAGCGTGAACAAGAGCGATGCAGCAAGCGCCGCCAGCATGCGTAGGATGGTGCGGAGCGTGTAACCCGGCAGTGCGGACGGGGAAAGAGAGATTTGCGCGGCATGTGCCGTAGGCAGGGGGCCTGTCATCTGGCGCGCACCCATCGCCAAGGCAAACAGCACGGCAAATATCAGCAGCATGGCCAATTGGTCCCGCTTGCCAGGCATGTAGGGGAGCCAGGTACGGCCGTGCAAGACCTCCGCGTGGTGTTCCATGACCAGATAGCCTCGTTAGCTGCGCAGGACGTCCGTAGGTTGGGCGAGGGCCGCCACACGACCCGCGCATTGCGCTTCCGGAATTTGCCGCCCAATCGACATGTGCTGTGCTCTCCTCCTCATTCCCTGACGGACCATAGCCCGCAACAACGATGGCGATAGCGGACTTTGCCCACACTATCGCCCCTTGGGGATGGCTTGATTGATCTGGCGCAAGGAACGCCAACTGATGGCCATGCCCATGGCGCTGGTTCGTTCAGACAAGGTTTGCGCTAGCTCAAGCAATACATTGCCAGCTCGTGCTACGGTCATTCGGGGTCGCGGCCATAAGGAAAGGAAGTTGCAATGTCCATTCGCGTGCTGATCGCCGAAGACCACGCCGTGGTGGCGGAAGCACTCAGCCATCTGATTGCGCTTGAGCCAGACATGGAGGTCGTCGGCTGCGTCGGCAACGGCAAGGCGGCTGTCGAAGCATGTAGGGAAACTCGCCCCGATATCGTCTTGATGAATCACACTATGCCGATACTTAATGGCACAGAAGCGGCAGCATTGATTGGGAAACAAGCGCCGACGACCCGGGTGGTCATGCTGTCGGTGTCTTCCGAGCCGACAATGGTATACCGCGCATTGCAATCGGGCGCTGCCGGCTATGTGAACAAGCGTATGAGCGCCAAGGAGGTAATTGAGGCCATCCGCACCGTGTATGCAGGCGAACGCTTCGTCAGCAAGCATCTCGCCACTCGACTGTTCGACCAATACGTTGCCGGCATGCCAGCGGAAGACCGGCTTGGCAGGCTCAGCATGCGTGAACGCCAGGTGCTGAAGATGCTGGCCGAAAGCAAGCGCCCGGTGGAGATAGCCAAGCTTCTCTCGCTCTCTCCCAAGACCGTCGAAACCTACCGCACGCGCCTGATGGCAAAGCTGGAGGTGCATGACTTGGCGGGCCTGGTTCGCTTCGCCATCCAGCAGGGTGTCACTTCACTGGATTGAGCAATTCTGGGGGAGGCGGACTTGCATTCGATGTCGAAAGGCTGACGAAAATCAATTTGCCCCACCGCCGGCTGCGATAGGTTTTGACTGTTGAATCGGCGGGAGTAGCACCATGAAGACAAGGGCCATGTGCTGCCTCGGTGCTCATGCACCCCTCACCAGTGTGCTGGTCGAGACTCCACCCCCCAATGAGCGACAACTGTCCATCCGCGTGCATGCCTGCGGTGTTTGTCGAACCGATTTACACGTCGTGGACGGCGAGCTTCCCCAAACCATCCTGCCCATCGTTCCAGGTCATGAAATCGTCGGTACCGTAGAGTCGATCGGAACACGGGTAAATGGATTCCGCGTGGGTGACCGCGTAGGCGTCCCGTGGCTGGGCCATGTGTGCGGCCAATGCGACTATTGTCGAGCCGGCCAGGAAAACCTGTGCGAACACGCTCAATTCCATGGTTATACCCTGCAAGGCGGTTTCGCCGATCATGCAGTAGCGGATGCACGCTTCTGTTTTCACTTGCCTCAGGCTTATAGCGACGTTGCAGCAGCGCCCTTGCTGTGTGCGGGCTTGATCGGCTACCGCGCCTATAAGTTTGCCGGGCCGGCGCGGCGCTTGGGTATCTACGGCTTCGGCGCGGCGGCGCACATCATCACCCAAATCGCCCGGTGTCAGGGTAGGGAAGTCTATGCATTTACCCGGCCGGATGACATTGCGGCACAGCGCTTCGCCATGTCGCTCGGCGCACGCTGGGCCGGCGACAGCACTAGCCCCTCGCCTCAAGCGCTCGATGCCGCAATCCTGTTTGCCCCCGTCGGCGAACTCGTACCGGTCGCGCTTGCTCAGGTACGCAAGGGTGGCACGGTCGTCTGCGCTGGCATCCATATGAGCGACATTCCCCAGTTCTCCTATGAGTTGCTTTGGGGCGAACGCGTCGTGCGCTCGGTCGCCAATCTGACACGTGCCGATGGCCTTGAGTTCATGAAGCTTGCAGGTGAAATCCCACTTCGCGTCGAGACGAAGGCCTATCCCCTTCGCGAAGCAAATCGGGCGCTCGATGACCTTCGTACGGGCCGCTTCAACGGTGCCGCAGTATTGACCATGGACAGCTCCGCTGGGGCCAACCTGTAGCGCCGGCTGCTTGCACGCTGCCTGGCGAATAGGGCTTCCGCTCACGGCTCGTCATTCCTTCTGCTCGGGTTGGGGGTATGCAATCATGGCTAGCAAGGATGCGACCGCGATGCCGGCACCAGCCAGGTACGTTACTGCAGCACCAAAATGGTCCCACAGCAACCCGGCGACCAAGTTGGACACCAGCATCGCCAAGCCACAGATAAGGTTGAAGATGCCAAATGCAGTACCGCGCAGTTCTTCCGGCGCCGTATCCGCCACCATGGTTGCCAGTAGGCCCTGTGTGATGCCCATATGTACGCCCCAGAGCATGACGCCCAACAGTACGACCGCCCATTGGCGACCGCCGGCGAGGACGAAGTCGGCGCCGATCAGCACCAGCAAGCCGAGCGCCAGCAGGCGGCTATGACTCACTTGGTCGGCGAGGCGGCCGAATGGATATGCTGCCAGCGCGTAGACCATGTTCATGGCGACCATGATCAGCGGGACCAGGGCAGTGGGTACGCCAGCCCCCTGCGCACGTAAGAGCAGGAAAGCGTCGCTGAAGCGTGCAAGGGTAAAGACTGCACCCACGCCCACTACCCACCAGTAGGCCACATCAAGCCTACCCAACTGCTCGCGATGGATCGGCCTGGTCCGCGTTTTCGAGCCCTGCCGCCCGGGCTCCTTTAACCCGACGCCGAGCAAGAGAACGGCAAGCGCCCCTGGTATGACCGCGATCCAGAACACCTTGCGGAAATTGTCGTGCCACAGCAGCATGAGGCCCACCGCCAATAGCGGACCGAGAAAGGCGCCAACCGTATCAAGGGATTGGCGTAGGCCAAAAGCGGCCCCGCGGATTTCGGTCGGAGTGATATCAGCGATCAACGCGTCACGTGGTGCGTCCCGCATACCCTTGCCAACGCGGTCGATCAACCGTGCCGCCAGGACCACCCCAGCCGTAGGTGCCAATGCGAACAGTGGCTTGGTTGCAGCGGCAAGCCCGTAGCCGAACAGCGCCAAGCCTTTGCGTCTACCTAGGTAGTCGCTCAAGGTGCCGGAGAATATCTTGACGATCAGCGCCGTCGCTTCGGCCAGCCCCTCGATGAGCCCGACGATAGCAACACTTGCGCCAAGTGTGCCAACCAGAAACAGCGGCAGCAGGCTATGGATCATCTCCGACGAGATATCCATCAATAGACTAACGCCGCCAAGTACCCAAATTGCCGTTGGAAGCTGCCGCCGCCAAATGCGCTTGTCGATTGCGGTCATCGTATGTCGCCCCAAGCCGACGCATATGGGCCTTTTGCAGAGATCGCTAAACGCGCGACGCCAGGGCCGACGTAGCCAGCCAACTGGCCAACGGATTTGGGCCGCCCTCTACTCTTTCACGCCGCCACCTTTTGGCATCCGTCGAGTGCCATGCTGGCTACGCGCCAGGCGGCGGCGAATCTCGTCCGAATCCATCCATAAGTCGGTACCCTTCAACACCTTGTCAACTTCGGACGACGTGAGAAACGGCGTGC
>JAFAKZ010000120.1 GCA_019234745.1 Burkholderiales bacterium | reverse complement strand
CCCATCTTCGTCAAGTTTGGCCAGGTGCTGTCCACCCGACGCGACCTGCTGCCACCCGATCTGGCCGAAGAGCTGGCGCACCTGCAGGACCGCGTGCCGCCCTTCGCATCAAGCATCGCGGAAGCGGTGATCACGCAAAGCCTGGGTCAGCCGCCCGCCCAGCTGTTTGCGCGCTTTGACGCCAAACCCATTGCATCCGCCTCTGTGGCGCAAGTGCATTACGCCGAGATGCGCGACGGCCGCGCCGTGGCTGTGAAGGTGCTGCGCCCTGGCATCTTGCCAGTGATCGAACAGGACTTGGCACTGCTGGGCGTGATGGCCTGGCTGGTGGAACAGCTGTTCTCGGACGGCAAGCGCCTCAAGCCGCGCGAAGTGGTAGCTGAGTTCGACCGTCATCTGCACGACGAGTTGGACCTGCAGCGCGAGGCAGCCAATGCCAGCCAACTTCGGCGCAACTTCCTCGATTCCGACATGCTGATCGTGCCCGAGGTGTTCTGGGACTACACGAGCCGCGACGTGATGGTGCTGGCCTGGATGGAGGGCATCCCCGTTTCGCAGATCGAGCGCCTGGTCGCCGCCGGCATCGACCTCAAGCGCCTGGGCCGCTACGGCGTGGAGGTGTTCTTCACCCAGGTGTTTCGCGATGGCTTCTTCCACGCCGATATGCACCCGGGCAATATCTTCGTGGCGCGCGACAACCGCTATATCGCACTGGATTTTGGCATTGTGGGCAGCTTGTCGGACGAAGACCGGCGTTACCTCGCCATCAACTTCCTGGCCTTCTTCAATCGCGACTACAAGCGCGTGGCGACGGCCCATATCGAATCGGGCTGGGTACCCAAGGGCACGCGGGTGGAAGAGCTGGAGGCGGCCATCCGCACCGTGTGCGAGCCCATCTTCGACAAGCCCTTGGCCGAAATTTCGCTGGGCCAGATCCTCCTGCGCCTGTTCGAAACCTCGCGCCGCTTCAACGTTGAAATCCAGCCGCAGCTGGTGCTCCTGCAAAAGACGCTCCTGAACATCGAAGGCCTGGGTCGTCAGCTCGATCCGCAGTTGGACCTATGGCAGACGGCCAAGCCCTTCCTCGAGCGCTGGATGAACGAGCAGGTTGGCTGGCGAGCATTGGTCCGCACGCTCAAGCACGAGGCGCCGTACTGGGCGGAGACGTTGCCCAAGCTGCCGCGGGCCATTGCTACCCTGGCCGATCCGGCGCGCCAATCGGCGCTGACCGAGGCCACCGAAAAGCTGGTGGAAGCGCAGCGCCAGCGCAACGATTGGCTCGCCACCATTGCCGGTCTCTTGATGGCGATTCTGGTGATCCTTGCCTGGTTGCTTCGCTGATTCGATTGCGCCGAGCCTGTTGCGCATAAGCCGCTCAAGTTGACTGCCATTCATCCTGCTATGTGACAGTTCGTCGCATACCCCTTGGCATGTCTAGCCATGTCATGGCATAAGGCGACCCTGGCCGCCATGAATTCTGGCGGGATTTCTATTGGGGAAAACCATGAAGTTACGTCACCTCGCCTGCGCCCTTGCGCTGGCCTTCCCGTGCGGCGCTTTCGCACTGACCTCCGGCATCGACAAGAACAACTTCGATCCGGCCGTTCGCATCCAGGACAATCTCTACAAGGCCGTGAACGGTGGCTGGGAAAAGCGCACGGAGATTCCGGCCGACCTGTCCGGTTGGGGTGCCTTCCTGGAGCTGCGCCAGCAGTCCGAAGAGCGCGTGCGCGGCATCCTGGAAGATGCGGCCAAGCAGGACGACGCAACGGCCAAGCAGATCGCCGACTTCTACGCCAGCTTCATGGATGAGGCGATGGCCGAGAAGCTGGGTGTAACCCCGATCAAGCCGATGCTGCACGATGTGGACCAGATCAAGACCCAGCACGACCTATTCGATGCTTTCGGCAAGCTGCAGACGGCCGGCATCAGCCTGCCGCTGGAAGTGGGTGCCGAGGTCGATGCCAAGGATTCCGAACACTATCTGCTGCAGATCGGCCAGGGCGGCCTGGGTCTGCCGGACCGCGACTACTACCTGGAAAAGGACCCGCGCTTCGTGAAGGCGCGCGAGGCCTATGTGGCCTACCTGACCAAGCTGTTTGTGCTCGACGGCATGAAGGAGGCGGACGCCAAGAAGCACGTCGCCGCCGTCGTTGCGCTCGAAACGAAGATGGCCAAGATCCAGTGGAGCAAGGTCGAGAACCGCGATCCGCAAAAGACCTATAACAAGCTCGACCGCGACGGCCTGAAGAAGCTGAGCGGCCAGATCGACTGGACCGTCTTCCTCGCCGGCGCCGAAGCGGGTGCCGAGAAGACCGCCAATGTGGCGCAACCCACCTACGTGGCAGCCCTGGGCAAGCTGATCGCTAGCGAGCCGATGTCCGTATGGCGCGACTACCTGCGCGCCCGCACGCTGGGCCACTACGCCCCCGTGCTGTCCAAGCCCTTCGTGGACGCCAGCTTTGAGTTCCGCGACCATACCCTGTCCGGCGCCAAGGAAATCCGCCCCCGTTGGAAGCGGGGCGTAGCCATCGTCGACGGCTTCATGGGCGAGGCCGTAGGCAAGGTCTATGTAGCCAAGTACTTCCCGCCGGAAGCCAAGGCCCGCATGGAGGCGCTGGTCGCCAACCTGATGAAGGCCTACAACACGAGCATCGACGGCCTGGCCTGGATGAGCCCGACTACCAAGGAACAAGCCAAGTACAAGTTGGCCCACTACGGCGTAAAGATCGGCTACCCCGACCACTTCCGCAATTACGACGGGCTGGTTGTGCGCCGCGACGATCTGGTGGGCAACTACCTGCGTGGCGCCCAGTTCGAGTACCGCTTCTCCATGAGCCACCTGGGCAAGCCGGTCGACCATACCGAGTGGGACATGACGCCGCAGACGGTGAATGCCTACTACAACCCGGTGAAGAACGAGATTGTCTTCCCGGCTGCCATCCTGCAGGCGCCGTTCTTCAACGCCGAGGCGGATGATGCCGTGAACTACGGCGGCATCGGCGCCGTCATCGGCCACGAAATCAGCCACGGCTTCGACGACCAAGGCAGCCAGTTCGATGCCAAGGGCAATCTGCACAACTGGTGGCAGGACGAGGACAAGAAGTCCTTCTCCGGCCTCACGGAGCGCCTGGTGGAACAGTACGGCAAGTACTCGCCCATCCCCGGCCGCTTCGTGAACGGCAAGCTGACGCTGGGCGAGAACATCGCCGACCTCTCTGGCCTGCAGATCGCCTACAAGGCCTACCGCCTGAGCCTGGATGGCAAGGAAGCCCCGGTCATGGACGGCTTCACTGGTGACCAGCGCTTCTTTATCGGCTTCGCCCAGGTCTGGCGCAACAAGACGCGTGATGAGCGCGCCCTGCAGCTCTTGACCATTGACCCGCACTCGCCAGCCGCCTTCCGCCCCGTTGGCGCCGCGGTGAACAGCGATGCCTTCGACAAGGCCTTCGACGTTAAGCCGGGCGACGGCATGTACAAGGCAGAGAGCGAGCGTATCCGCATCTGGTAATTGCCAGCCTCGGTGTTAGCAATGAGAAAGGCCGCCCTTGGGCGGCCTTTTTTTACTGATTCGTTTTGGGCACAGTCCGCATCGTTATCGACCGGGTGTTGGGCCACAAAGATGGCAATCCGCTTTCTAATGGATCAACGGTGCGCCGGTACGACGCTAGAATGCGGCTTTTATTCTTGCAACAAATGCGGCCTCATCGTCCCCGGGGTCTAGGGCATAAATGTTCGCTAGTCGCAGACCGAATGCTTTCATATGATCGTCGTTGTAAAACACCATGCCCAATCCTGGTGTTCTACGCAGCACATATCCAGATATCGACAGAATCAATAGCTCTCGCCCAAGCATTGTGGGTCGGCGATTGCGGCGGTCCCACAAATCAGTATTGGGCGGCCAATCAACCGAGGCGAGATGAAACTGCTGCCGCCCATGTACGCCACCCATCACCCAGCAGTCATTGAAGAAAGGCCACCAATATTGTTCATTCAGTACGGCTCCCTGGGTGGTACTTGCCGCACTGCCTGCGGTAGCAATCGCCGATGCTGCTGGCGCCACCGTTGTAACCGCCGTGACGCCGAGGTTCACCAACAACTTGTTATCCGTTCTCAGCGCTTCGCTACCGAGTACCAACATCCCAAGGGCGGACTGCCGCGCGTTCTCATACATCGTGAATCCGTACTCGAACTCGCCCTCCAGTGATGGCATTGCCCGATACCAGCGAGGCATGACTGCACTAATCTTATCCCGCAATCGAATCGCATCAGCCAGAAACAATTGCTTGTGATACATACAATCCTCCCGATTTGTCCTGGCCCCCAATTTCGAATTTCTTGATTCGCAATGCTTAGTAGTCATAGACATGCCGGCATTGACCATTGATTGGGATGTCGAAAATCCAGGTTTTTGGATGAACCAGTATAACTACCGAATAGTGCATGCCAAGGAAAAAGGCCGTCCGTGGGCGGCCTTTATTGCACCTTTTGCAGTTGCGCCGGGCGCTGCGCGTTTCGCGGGGTGCGCTGCGACTACGCGTAGCCGCACCCAACCCGAGGATTCAACGTACCTTCGCGGCGACTTCTGCCACGCGCTGGCCGAACTGCTTGGCCGTTTCCAGGTCGCCCGGCAGCATTTCCTCGACGCTGGCGTCGGACGGCGACTGCGCCATGGCGCCCGTGAACGAGGCCAGGTAGTTCACGTCGTTGCGGTCGGCTGAC
>JAFAKZ010000541.1 GCA_019234745.1 Burkholderiales bacterium | reverse complement strand
TCATCAAGGGCGCGTCTGAGCCGAGGAGCCGCATAGTCGAGGAAGCGCCGCATCTTTAGTGGCATCTGTCCGCGTGATGCGTGGACGAGGTGGACAGGCGAAGGCTCGAGTTCGTACTCGTCGAGGACGATTTCCAAGTCGCCGCGGCGTACCGCGTCGACGACCTGGTAGTGCAGCAGCCGAGCGAAGCCCACGCCACGAATCGCGGCCTGCGCCGCGGCTTCCGGATTCGTCACGGTCAGGCGGGGCACGACCGTGACATCCCGCTCGGCAGTCGAGCGTGGATTGCGAAACCGCCATGACGGAGATGGCATGGGCGTGTCGACCGCCACGCATGGAAAACCTTGGAGGTCCTCCGGGCGGCGGGGCTTGCCTCGATCAGCCAGCAGCGAAGGCGCGGCGCAGGTGACCGTGCGAAGCGTCCCGACCTTCGTCGCCACCATCGAGCTATCGGGCAGCCGCCCGATTCGCAGCGCCATGTCCACGTGATCG
Organism: Burkholderiales bacterium; assembly: GCA_019234745.1. Classification (GTDB taxonomy): domain Bacteria; phylum Pseudomonadota; class Gammaproteobacteria; order Burkholderiales; family Chitinimonadaceae; genus JAFAKZ01. Next base: position 1,983 of record JAFAKZ010000541.1, on the reverse strand, counting down.
TCGACAAGATCCACGTTGCGGTCCGCGAGGATGAGTTGCACGGAGATCTCGGGAAACGTGGCAAGGAAATCGGCCACCACCGGGAGCACGTGCAGGCGGCCGAACATCATCGGCGCCGTGACTGCGAGCTCACCCTTGGGTATCGTGAACTCGCCGGCAGCCTCCCGTTCGGCCTCCTCCACCTGCTCGATGATGCGCCGCGCCGCCGCCAGGTAGGTGACGCCAGCGTCGGTCAGCGTCAGCTTGCGCGTCGTGCGGATGAGCAGCCGCGTCCCCAGCAAGGCCTCCAGCTCGGAAATCTTGCGGCTGAGCGTGGCCAGCGGCATTTGCAGTGCACGCCCGGCCGCCGAGAGGCTGCCGCGCTCGGTGACGGCCACCAGCAGAGACATCGCTTCGAATCGATCCATACCGGTCTTCCAAATATTGGAAATCAGATTCCAACTTCTCCTGTATTCTCATCCGATATGGAAAGGAACACCATGCGATCCGCCCAAGCCATTTCGGCTTTCAACCCGCTGGAGAATCGTCATGTCCCGCCTTTCCATTCCCGCCCTCGACGCCGTGCCTGAAGGCTCCAAGACCACCCTGGACGCCGTCCACAAGCAACTCGGCGTCGTGCCGAACCTGTTCCGTCTGATCGGCAGCAGCCCGGCGGCCCTGACCGGTTTCGCCAGCTTCCAGGGCGCCCTGTCGAAGACCTTCGACGTGAAGACCCGCGAGCGCATCGCGCTGGCCGTCGCCCAGGTCAACGGTTGCGACTACTGCCTGTCCGCCCACACCTACCTCAGCCTGAACCTGGCCAAGCTCAGCGCGCAAGAGATCGCGCTGAACCGCAAGGGCGCCTCGGGTGACGCCAAGGCCAACGCAATCGTCGCGTTCGCGAGCAAGGTCGCCAAGGACCGCGGACACGTCAGCGAGGCCGACATCAAGGCCGTGCGTGACGCCGGTATCACCGATGCGCAAATCGTGGAGATCGTCGGACTGATCGCCGAGAACACCTTCACCAACTTGCTGAACGAAGTCGCAAAGACAGAGATCGATTTCCCCATGGTGCGTGCCGCCGAAGCGGCGTGATGCCAATTGGGCCAGGACATCCAACGTCCTGGTCCGCCTTCTCACCAGCGCAGGCCGCTATGTCTTATGGTTTTCTCGATATTGCCGTGACGCCCAGTGTCCGAGCCGTGCAGGCCGAGATGGGCGTCGATCATGTGTGGCAAGACTTCAAGGGGCACCGCGAGTTCGATCGATTCACCGACAACGAAGCGGCTTTCATCGCCGATCGTGACAGCTTCTATATGGCGACTGTTTCGGAGACCGGCTGGCCCTATGTCCAGCATCGGGGCGGCCCGCGCGGCTTCCTCAAGGTGGTTGACGACCGCACGCTTGCCTTCGCAGACTATCGCGGCAACCGCCAGTACATCAGCACTGGCAACCTCGTGGCTGACGATCGCGTTTGTCTCTTCCTCATGGACTACGCACGCCGCGCACGGCTCAAGATGTATGTCCATGTCGAAGCTCTGGCGCTCGAAGCGGCCCCGGAGCTGGCTGAACTCGTCTCCGTGCCCGGCTACCGAGCAAAGCTAGAACGCATCTTCCGGCTGCGCCTCGCGAGCTTCGACTGGAACTGCCCGCAACACATCACCCCGCGCTTCACCGAGCAGGAAGTCGGCGAGGCCGTTCGCCCGCTTCGCGATCGGCTGACCTGGCTCGAAACCGAAAACGCCGAGCTGCGCGCCCGCCTTGCCAATCATGGAGATGTCCGATGAGCACTCAGCGTCCCCCCTTGCCACCTTTCACCGTGCAAACCGCGACCGAAAAGGTCCGCCTGGCAGAAGATGGGTGGAACAGCCGAGATCCACAAAAAGTGGCTCTCGCGTATACGGTCGACAGCTACTGGCGAAACCGCGCCGAATTCCTGCAGGGCCGTGAAGCGATCGTCGGCTTCCTCAGGCGCAAGTGGCAGCGCGAGCTGGACTACCGGCT
>JAFAKZ010000518.1 GCA_019234745.1 Burkholderiales bacterium | reverse complement strand
TCGACGACGGCCTCTTCCATCTCCAGGTCAGCATCGTCGTCGTCCTTGGACTTCAGCTCGCGGTAGCGCACTTCCACCGGGTAGGTGCGGCCGGATACCTCGATCACGGGCGCGCCGTCGAAGTGCTTGGAAAAGCGTTCCGCATCGATGGTTGCCGACGTGACGATGACCTTGAGGTCGGGCCGCTTCGGCAGCAGCTGGCGCAGGAAGCCCAAGAGGAAGTCGATGTTCAGGCTGCGCTCGTGCGCCTCATCCACGATTAGCGTGTCGTACTGGCTGAGGAAGCGATCCGTCTGCGTTTCGGCCAGCAGAATGCCGTCCGTCATCAGCTTGACCAGGCTGAATTCGGACGACTTGTCGGTAAAGCGCACCTTGTAGCCCACGGTGTCGCCCAACTCCGTACCCAGCTCCTGGGCGATACGTGCGGCCACGGTCCGTGCGGCCAAGCGACGCGGCTGCGTGTGGCCAATCAAGCCTGCCACGCCACGGCCCAGCTCCAGGCAGAGCTTGGGCAACTGCGTCGTCTTGCCCGAACCCGTTTCGCCGCAGACGATAACAACCTGATTGTCGGCAATCGCCTTCAAGAGCTCGTCGCGCCGCTGGTTGACGGGCAGGGCCTCATCGAAGCGCGGCTTGGGCAGCTTGGCCAGGCGGGCGGCATAGCGGGTCTGCGAGGCGGTGATTGCGTTTAGCAGTTCGCCCTGTGCACGGTCGGCAGGCTGCTTCTGGCGCAGGCGGTCGAGCAGCGCGCGGCGCTTTTGCCGCAGCGTATGGCGGTCGCGGATCAGGCAGGTGTCGAGCTGGGTGTCGAACGCGTCGAGCACATTGGTCATGGCGGGCAAGACTTTGGGAACAAACAGCTGATTTTAACCGGCAACACTGAGTAGAGTTTGCTGAATGTAATTCCGATGTCTTATTTGTTGCTTGCTGCAACGCTGGCCGCGGGCTTGGTTATCATGAGAGCTAGGGAGCGAGCGACCTGGCTGGGTATCAGAACTAAAACCCGGGCAGCGCGTTCAAACGCTCAAAGACGCGAAGCGTCGGAGGGAAGGCATCATGAAGACGATTTCCTTGGTTACCGCTTTGCTGAGCGCCGCATTGATCGCAGCGCCGGCGCAAGCAGACATGCACGGCGGCTGGCACGGTGGTGGCTGGCACGGTGGCGGTTGGCATGGTGGAGGTTGGCACGGTTGGCACGGCGGCGGCTGGCACGGCGGCTGGCATGGCTACTGGTACGGCGGACACTGGTGGGGCCCCTGGGGCTGGTGGGACCCGATCGTTGTGGCCGGTGTGACCTATGCCCTGATCGACGGTGTGTGGTATCGCGACTACGGCTATGGCTATGTAGAAGTTGAGCCGCCTGCCGGTTACGAAACGTACGTGGCGCCCCAGGTGAGCGGCCCGGCGCCCGCGCCACCCGTGGCCAGCGATAGCTATTTCGCCTACCCGCGTAATGGCCAGTCGGAGTCGCAGCAGGCACAGGACAAGTATGACTGCCACAAATGGGCTGCGGGACAGTCCGGCTTCGACCCGACCCTGGTGCAGGGCGGCGTAGCGGCAGGTTCAGACGTGGCCGCCAAGCGCTCGGACTACCACCGTGCACTCACAGCTTGCCTGGAAGGCAAGGGGTATACCGTTCGATAGCAGTGGCTCGACGCAGGGGACGCCTACAGCCGCATAAAGGCGTAACCCTGCTGTTCCAGCATGGTGACGGTGGTCAAAGCCGATAGCGCCACGGTCACCGAGTGGTCGACCCAAGCTATGTCATAGCCATGCTCAGCGAACGCCTGTCCGCATACAGCCACATCTACACCGGCCTTGCGCAGGGCCGCAATCAGGGGCAGGTTCGGATTCTTCGCGCCGTAGTGCTTCTCGTACTGCTCATCGTTGAGCATCGCGCCCGCCGCACCATCGGCCACCGCCACGAATTTCAGATGATCCAGCGGCACGCCCGAAGCGACGTACAGGTTCACCGTCCGGGCCAGCCGTTCCAGCGAGGGGCTGGGCGATTTCGCATCCTGGCCCATCATCGTCAGCTCGAACACCACTTTGTAGCTGGCTGCCTTGTCTGGCATATAGGCAGCACTGGGGATCGGGTGCATGCGGCCAAAGCCGGGTGTGGCCGGCGTTTGCCAGAAGTCCGTGCCATCGGCGGCCCACAGCGGCAGCGCGAGCAGGGCAATCGCAAGGGCGTGTGTTATCTGAGTCATATTCATTCTTTTCTCGTCTCCTCGGGTCAACCGGGTATGTGGATCGTGCTGGCGTGCTTTACTTCTTCCATCACGGCATAGGTATGTGTTTCGCGCACGCCGGGCAAACTCAATAGTGCGCTACCCAGCAGGTCGCGATAGGCCTTCATATCCCGCACGCGGGCCTTGATCAGGTAATCGAAACCGCCGGCCACCATATGGCACTCCTGCACCTCAGGCCGCTCTAGCACGGCCTGTTTGAAGCGCTCGAACACTTCCGGTGTGGTGCGGTCGAGCACTACCTCCACGAATACCAGCAAGCCTGCATCGAGCTTTTCCGGGTCCAGCCGCGCACCGAAACCCACGATGTAGCCATCGCGCGTCAAACGTTTGACGCGTTCCAGGCAGGCCGTCGCCGATAGGCCGACTTTGCGCGCCAGGTCCACATTGGCAATGCGTCCATCCTCCTGCAGCTCACGCAGGATCTTGCGGTCTATGCGGTCAATGTCGTTGGACATGGGACAACTCGCCGGATTGAAAGCAAACAGCCGTCATTATGACGGCTGTTTGGGATGATGCTAGTGCAAGCTTAGTTCGTATGAGTGACGTCGCTCGGGTTGTACTTCGCCAGAAAGTCCTCCACCCAGTGATAGTAGGCGTAGCGGTTTTCTTCCTTCATCAGACCGTGCGCCTCGTCCGTAATCTCATGCCATTCATACACCTTGTGGGCGGCGGCCAGGGCATTGCGCATGACCAGACCATGCTCCAGTGGGACGCGATGGTCGTCGGTGGCGTGCACAAGCAAGACGGGTGCTTTGATACGCGCCGCCTGACGGGCGGGCGACGTTGCCGCAAGCTGGTCCTTGAGCTTGGCCGGGTCGCCTACCAGCATTTTCATGCCAAAGTCTGCCCAGAGCGAGGAGGAGAAGTCCGAACCATAGGCGGTGAACATCAGGTCGATGTCGCTCACGGCCGCAAAGGCAATGGCGCAGCGGTACTGATCGGGGTCCTTGACCACACCCATGAGGGCGGCATAGCCACCATAGCTCGCGCCCATGATGCATACGCGCTTGGCGTCGATCAGGTCGGCGTCGGCCAGGCCCTTGACGGCATCGGTCAGGTCGTCCTGCATGGCCAGTCCCCAGGTCTTCCAGCCTTCCGTGAACAGGCGGCTGCCAAAACCCGTCGAGCCGCGGAACTGCGGCTGGACCACGGCGTAGCCTCGTGTCGCAAGGAACTGGACCTCCGGATTGAAACCCCACTCGTCACGCAGGTAGGGGCCGCCGTGCGGTAGCACGATGAGTGGCAGCTTCTTCGCTTCGCGCCCGGGCGGCAGCGTCAGGTAGGCCATCAGGCGCAGCCCGTCGCGTGTCTTGTAGTGCAGGATCTTGGTTTCTGCCAGCTGCTCCGGGTCGATGTCCGGGCGCAGCGCCAACTCTTCCTGCAGCTTATGTGTCTTGGCGTCGTACAGGTAGTAGCGGCCAGGCTCCCGTTCCGAATAACTGCGGACCAGCACGCGGCCGTGGACGTCGCCTTGCAGGTCGTTGACGTTGCCCGGCAGCGCCGCATCAACGCTGTCCTGCAGCTTGGCCCAGTCGGCATCGATCCATTTGATACGGGGCGCATCGCTGTTGGTGTGTACGCCCAACAGATGGCCGTCTGTCTTGTCGTACAGCGGGTCACCCATATTGGCGCCGCCGTCGCTGTCTTCATACAGCAGCTTGCCGATTGCGCGTTTTGCCGGGTCGTAGGCGAACAGGGCGCGCGTATTGCGGTCTGCTTGGGAGGCGACCATGTTCAGGCTGCCGTCCGGCGCGAAGCCGACCGGTTCGATCAGGTCTTTGTCGTAGCTGGTGGATGATTCGGTGAGTTTGGCCCAGTTGTCCTGCCCTGGCGCGCGGTACCAGATAGCGGCATTGCCGTCGCCGTCGATTGCTTCCGCCGTACGCGGCATACCTGTCCAGTCGGTCACGATGTCAGTGACGCGTCCTTTCAGGCCGACCCCTTCGGAGGTGCGCGTGAGCTTGCGCGTATTGATGCGTATCGGGTTGAAGCCCTTTTGTACGCCAAATTCGTCGATATATTGCTCACCCACGACGATGTCGTCGGTGCCTTTATAGTGGTCGAGGTAGTCGTCCCACTGATATTTGCCGACGTAAGCCCCGCTGTTGGCCTGCGCCTCGATGGTCGGCATGATGGTTCGCATGATCGATCCATCCGCCTCGACGGCGTATAAACCGCCGCCTAACTGGTCGGCCAAGCCGACGTGCATATCGATGATCGAGAACACGATGCGATGATCGTTGATCCACGTGAACCACGTAATGTCGGCGTCAGAGAAGCCGGCGACCGGCGTCGTCTTGTTTGTGTCCAGATCAATCACGATCAGGCCGAAGCGCTTGCCGACGCGGGCCGCAGTGGCCAGCTTCTTGCCATCGGGCGACAACATGGTATGGCCGTAGCGCGCATGCTGGAATAGCGTTTCGATCTTGGCAGGAGGTGGTGTGGCGGGCTTGTCGTCGGCGTAGGTGTAGGTGTAGGTGGCGCCGACCATCGTGATAATGGCCGCGAAGAGGGAATATCTATTCAACATTCAATGACTCTGAGATGGTGTAGCAAAGGTATGAAGGCTAGGTGGGCAGTGCCGCCCTAACTGCGCAGGAGGCGAAGATACCGGAAAGACTATGGCCGGAAAATGTCTTCCGAGGGTTCAGGTGCTAAAACGAGTATGCGTACAACCGTTGTGTAGGGAACGTGCATCGGGTTGGTATTTGTACGTGATACGACAAAAGCACTCTGGAATTGCACTTTCCACTAAAAAACAGCAATCGTACCGAATTAAATTCGGAATCGCTGTGAAAGTATAGCGGCACATTCTGTGTTGGGCGCTGTACGATGCGCGCCACGCTAACGGCACCCTGCCATTCGTATCAGACGAGACAATATGCAGACACTCTACCCCGATCTGCCGCAAAGCCTGCCCAGCTTTGCCGCGATACGCGACAACCTGTTCCGCGACGAAGCGGAAGCCGTGAACGCGCTGCTTCCCTACGCCCGGCTTGACGACGCGCGCGAGAAGGCCGTGCATGTGCGTGCACTGTCGCTGGCGCAGGGCGTGCGCTCCGCCGTGAGGGGCAATCACTTCGAAGGCTTCCTGCAGAGCTACGGCCTGGGTAGCGAGGAAGGTGTGGCGCTGATGGCGCTGGCCGAGGCGCTTCTGCGCATCCCCGATGGCGACACGCAGGACCGCCTGATTCGCGATCTGCTGGAGAACAAGGACTGGCGCCGCTCGCAGACAGCTACGTGGCTGGTGAGCGCAGCGAGCCGCGCGCTCCTGTTCACGGACAGCTGGATCGAGGCGAGCGAAGGCCGCCACTGGTTCGACCGTCTGCTGCGCCGCCTGGGCGAACCTGTCCTGCGCGCCGCCATGAAGGCCGGCATGAAAATCATGGCCGAGAACTTCGTGGTGGGCGAGACGATCGAGCAGGCGCTGAAGAATGCTGACCCGCGCTGGCGCTACTCCTACGATATGCTGGGCGAAGCGGCACTCACGAATGCCGATGCCGAGGTCTACTTCAAAGCCTATCACGATGCGATCGCTGCGCTCGCGAAGCAGCCCGACCCGAACACGGGCTT
>JAFAKZ010000472.1 GCA_019234745.1 Burkholderiales bacterium | reverse complement strand
GTCCTGCCAGTAGTCGAAAATCTGGCTGCCCAGGATGTGCCGGCCGATTCCCCAGGCATGAAGCCAGCCTTGCTCTCGCAATACGCGTTGGCCCATGCCGACGGCGTCGGCATCAACCAGCTCGAAAGCGCTATGGCTGTAAACGGGTGCGAAGCCTTGGGCCAGCGCCAGCGTGTGGTGGTCGGCGGGCTTGTCGCCCAAATCCAGGCGCATGAAGGATACTGCCGGCGACCCATCTGGCAATACCTGCACGTCGCTTGGAATGAAACCGAAGTGCTGCGTGTACCAGGCGCACGTTGCTTGGAAGTCGGCAAGTTCGAGCACGACGTGGCCGAGACGAATGACCTCCGGCGCCGTAACGGGAACTCGCTGCGTGTCATTGATGCGTACCGTTGCGTCGACGGAGTTGAAGGTGCAAGGTGTGCGGTGTGGCAATGGCTGAGCCGATTCCTGGCCATATACTGCATCAACCTTGAAGCCTGATGGGTCAGTCAATTGGACGCGTAGGCCGCCGCCAGGCCGACTAACAGCTTCTACGGCTGAGGCACCTGGTATGGCAGCCAATGCGTCTAGCTCAGCCTTCGTATCCACGCTCAGCCCGAAGCCCACAAAGCGAGCCTTCGGTGCCCTATGCACGACATAGCAAAATGGTGCCTGACCCGTTCCTCGAAGGTAGAGTGTATCGCTGTCCTGGTGCGCGACCTGAAGCCCGAAATCCTTAAGGAACCGCGCTGCATGTTCGAGGTTCGGCCGTTCAAAGACCAGATATGCCAGCGCTGTGGCCTTTGTTGTTGGGCTAGGGTGTCGAGCGGGTTGAGCTGTAGTAAGTTGCATGGACGAATTCCTCATAGCGCGGCTTCGGCTAGGCAAGCCTGCCGGGCGGCATTTACCGGGACGCCCAGTAGAAGTAGGCTTTCCCAAATCAATTGATCTGCATAACTGGCGTGGCCCGCGTGCAAGATTGTGCGGTCGGGTCGAACCACAGCGACCCATCCGAGCGGCATGGTGCGCGGGAGAAAGGTACCGTCGAGGTCCTCCCAAGACGCTTCACGCGCAATATGCAGGCGCTGGCCACGATGGGTGATCTGTACGACTTTGCCGCCGGCCGCTGCAAATGCGTCGGCCGTATCGCTGCCGAGCGCGGCGGCAACGTCGCAGCCAAAGCCAACCAAGGCCAGATCCTGGCCAAGTACGTCGTCGCTTAGGCGAATGCTTCCGTCGGTACCGCGCACCCAGCCTTGTGGGAACAATCCGCCAGTACGTAAGGCGCGTTTGGTTTTTGCCAAAGCGAATAGGCCCTGGCGAAAAATTGGTTTGGGTTTGATCTCCAACTCTTCGAACTGGGCACGCAGCCGAGGTATGAGCCGCGACACTTTCATCAGGCCATGAACCAACAGCGCCAAACCCAGGTTGCGCGGCATGACGAGCTTGCCCATCAGCTTGGCCATATTGATCATGGCCTTGGCGTGCGGTCGCCGTTCCATGTCATAGCTGTCAAGAACGGAGGCCGATGCCCGCTTCTGCAATACCCACGCCAACTTCCAGCTTAGGTTTGCCGCATCTCGGAGGCCGGCGACCAGGCCCTGACCTACAAATGGTGGGGTGATGTGTGCCGCGTCGCCCGCCAGGAAGATTCGGCCCCGGCGAAATGAATCGACTACGCGCGCATGAAAGCGGTAAACAGCCTTCCGCTCGATATTCATGTCCTCGATGCGACCCCATGGCGCCAGAAGGGCGCGGATACGTGCATCGGATTCCATCTCCTGGCGGGATTCGCCGGGCTGGAGCATGAACTCCCAGCGCTGGCGATCGCCAGGCGCAACCATATGCGGGATCGGGCGTCGGTAGTCGCAGATGAACTCAACATGATCGATCGGGTTGCTGACACCCTGCGCGTCAACGACCAACCAGTCCTCTGCATAGGTCGCGCCCTGGAACTCCAAGCCAATCAACCGGCGGACCTGAGAGCTCGCCCCATCCGCCCCGATGACATAGGTCGCCGGGATCTGACGAGTGCGGCCATCGCCAAGGTCGAGGGTCGCTACGACCTCATCTTCCCGTTCGAGCAGCCCTAAGAGCGTGACGCCCAGCGCAACGTGGGCATTGGGGAGGGTCTGAAGCCGGGCGCGCAGGCAGCGCTCCAGGTCCGGCTGATAGAAGGTAACGAGCTTGGGGTGGCCGTCGATTGTGCCCAATGTGTTGGCGCGCGCAAATTCGCCAAATTGGGGCGAGCGCATGCGTACATGGGGTACGGCGACAGTTTCGAAGTCGTCTTCGGTGATGCCGGCCATCTGCAGGATACGTAGCGCTTCATTGTCGAGCGCAATGGCCCGTGGGGCCATGAAGATGTCTTTCGCCTTCTCGACCGCAAGAACGGTGACGCCGTAACGTGCGAGCAGGTTGGCAATCGTAGCGCCGACAGGCCCTAGCCCGACAACAAGTACGTCCACGCGGGGTGGAAGGGGATGGCTGGTTGATTGGTGCGCTGATTGGTCGTCAGCAGTTTGGTGCTCGGTTCTTGCGGCGGTCTCCATCGAGGCTCCACTTTCATCTGGTGTTGATGTGTTTGTTGTTTTATGATGATTTAAATCAAGACTGATAATTTTGTCAACTGTGATACGTAAGTTATACTTCGATCACTTTCTTCATGATCTGATTCCCCATGCCTAGCCCTTCGTCACGTCGTGCCGCAGCTACCGTCTCCCAAGTTGCTGAATCGCCAACGGTTGAGCGCGAACCGCGTGGTGCCCGGCGCAAGCGGGAAACGCGCATGCGGTTGATGGACGCGGCATTGCGTCTCATGGCCGAGAATGGGATGGAAGGGGTTGCTGTAAACGAGATTACTGAGCTGGCCGACGTCGGCTTCGGCTCGTTTTACAACCACTTTGAATCCAAGGAAGCGATTCATGCGGCTGTCGCCGACTGGGTGTTCGAAGAGTTTGCTGATCGCCTGGATCGTTTAACGGCCGAGCTTGCTGATCCGGCAGAAGTGGTCGCCGTATGCGTGCGCCATACCTTGTTGCGCGCACGGGCCGAGCCTGTGTGGGGGCGCTTCCTATTGCGCGAGGCCTACTCTGCGCGTGCAATGAGTCGTGGCTTGGGCCGCCGGCTTTGGCGGGATATTCAGCGTGGCATCAAAGATGGGCGCTTCGACGTTTCGGACCCGTTCTTGAGCTTCATCGCAGTGGGCGGGGCCGCGCTAGCGGCTATTGCCACTGACCTCGAGTTTGGCAAGGTGCTTGGGGATGAAGCTGCGCGCCTGCGCAATCTCGGATTTGACGTGAGGGACATGCCGGAGCGGACTGCTACGGAAGCCCTGACGGTACTTGGTGTCGACCGGGTGGAAGCCCACGAAATTGCGAATCGGGCATTGCCGAAGGGCAGCGTGACCGCAGCCGATGGTTCAATCTAGCTGGGATCTAGTGTCGTGTTCCGGCGAAGTTGACCAAGCGTGCCGGTCATCGCTGACCAATCCGAGCATGGTATGCTGGTGTCGACCGGTTTATGCCGGATAACGGACCCCTGCAACAGATTCACGACCGGCTGTTGCCGGCCATGAACAGTCACTCATGTCGGTCGCCGTGGTGTCAGCTACATTAGCGCCGCGGCAGCTTATCGCTGCCATGAGGTCACCATGTTGCCCGGTCTGCATCCTGATTAGGCGTCACTCTAGCCGCCCATGCAAGGTAGCATGGCGCAAGACCCGAAGGGCATCGGGCACGATGAACTGCCAGCCACCTTACTTGGCCGGGAACGGAACTCTCCACAGCATGAACTCGGCCGAGCGTTCTTCCAGCTCAGCCTGTTCATTCCAAGTCCTTTACGGTGTGTTTCCGGATTTCTTCTTGGGGTCACCGCAAAATTTGGAAAAAATGGCACGCTAACTAAGGTCTTCAGGATACCCGGGCTGAAGCATGGTGGTGTGTCGATGGTCATGAGGTATGATCAGGCCGCTTCAATTTGCTGAAAGATTTGTATGCGCATGATTGCAATTGCCGCTGTCGCGTGCGCTCTGACCGCGTCAGCATGGGCCGATACCCGTTTCGGGGGCTGGCAGGGTACTCTTGGATCACAGCCCATTCATCTGTGTTATACGGCACAGGGCGCAGGATACGCACCCAAGGCTTACTACTACGATCGCATTCTCAAAGTCATTGATCTGCGTGATGTGGAGGGAGGCGCGCCGGCCGGAACTGGCGATTCGGCAGCTGGCAATGTCGAACCCTCAGAAGTCGCACTCGAAGAAAGCAGGAACGCGCGCATCGTGCTGCTGAAACCTGAGGGTGACGCAATGTCCGGCCGTTGGGAAAACGGCACAAGGAAGGTGGAGATACGGTTGCGCCGAATTGCTGGGAGCAGCAGCGAATCTCCTTGTGGCGGTGACGCCTTCAATTCAACGCTCGAAAAACGTTTTAAGGTCACACATCGTGCGCGCAGTCTCGGTGGTGTGGCGTATGACGAAATCCAGGCATCATTCGGTGGGCCGCACAGCATCGAGTATCGTGGATTCCGGCTCACGGGTGGCAGTAGCATCAATCAGGTCATCAACAAGGGAATCGACGACCAGATGCCGGCCAATGATGAAGCCTTGCGGAACCGGTTTCAGAGCTATTCGCGCAATGCACTGGCCCGAAACGGATCCGAGTGCGAGTATACGTTCGAAGCGGAACCACAAGCGGTGACCTCCCGCTGGCTGCTGGTCTCATTCGGTGAATCCGCCAATTGTGGTGGGCATCAAACTGCGGTGTACGGCTGGAAAACGTTTGATCGAACGACCGGCAAGTTGTTCTCGGTGTTTGATTATCTGGAGCCGCATGAAGTGAAGGCGGGAGCCGGTCGGCCAACCATGGTGGATTGGCCGGGCTTTCGGGCTTTGCTCGATCATGCCTGGCGTGCACAGCCCAATGCTGTGGACTGGTGCGCAGACGTGGGCGGTTCTCCTCAAACCGCCTGGCTAATGCACCCGACGCGCGAAGCACTGGTGTTTAACGCAGAGCTACCTGGCTCGATGATGGCATGTGCCGGCGATATCGAGATTCCCTGGGCCAAACTTACCCCGCTTCTGAGCGCGGAAGGCCGTAAGGTACTGGCTGGCATGCAGGCGGAAATCAGCACTGTCCGCTTCCCACAAAAATAGCCGGCAATAACGCTACGCCAGGACGCGTGCGCGGGCAAGGGTGCTCAACCAGACTGCAAAGAAACAGTCTCTCGACCAGCCCTTTGTCCTGGCTCAATGCCTGTTTTCATCGCGCGGGTACGACAGTCACGGATCTGAAGCAGGCTGTCGCAATATTGGAAGGCGATCAATCATCATTACTCAATGCGCTGGCGTAAGCCCGGGTTCCAGCGCTAACTGGACCTTCGCGCGAATCTTCACGAATGTCCGGTTTGGCACCGAGAAGCAGTCGCCTGCGCGCCGAGCGTGGAGTTTCCGCACAGGGTCGAGTGCAGCTAGTCGATCCGAGCAATACAGTGGTCAACGACCACCGGCGCGCGCAAACACCACACTAGCCCGGTGTATCTATAGTGGAGCTACGCCATTTTGCGCGATGATCGTTGGAATGTGGGCGCAAAGGTAGTCGATCAGGCTGCGCACTGATGGGAGCATCCCTCGCGGCCTCGGGTAGACGAAGTGGATGATGTGCCCAAGGGCGGACCATTCTGGCAACACGTGGACCAGTTGAGCTGTCTCAATCGCTGTAGCCACAATCGGCTCCGGCACTAGCGCAACGCCAATCCCGTGTATCGAGGCTTCGAGCTGTACTCTGAGGTCGTTCGATACCAGGCGCGGCGTGGTGCTTACCCATTGGCGCGGTTCGTCTGCATGTAGCAGTCCCCAACGCACCTGTTGGTCGTGCAGATCACTTGAACTGCAAATGATGTCCGATCGCTGCAGGTCATCTGGCGCCGCTATCCCGCCAATTCGTGTCAAGTAGGCAGGGTTCGCCACGAGGATCAACCGAACCTGACCGAATTCCCGTGCCACCAGGCCGGCCGCGTCCTCGACCGCTGAGCTCGCGCGGAAAACGAGATCGAAGCGCTCGTCAATTGGATCGACGACCCGGTCGGTCGATTCGATATATACGGAAACCTTGGGGTGCGCTGCCATGAAGCCGGGCAGCATTGGCGCGAGATAGTTTTGCGCCATTGCGTGTGGGCAGCTCACCCGGACGTTTCCCGAGGGTTCCTTGGTAAGTTCCCCGACCTCTTCATACGCTGAGCGTGCCCCGTCGACGACGGCCTGGCATCGCTCGTAGAAGCGCCTTCCGGCCTCGGTCAAGCCGATGCTCCTTGTCGTCCGCTGCAGTAAGCGTACGCCGAGGTCCTCCTCGAGCGCAGCCACCCGGCGGCTCATTCGCGTCTTGTCGATTCCCGTCGCACGGGCGGCCGCCGAAAAGCCTTTGTGTTCGACTACGGAAGCAAAGAAGAAAAGGTCATTCAGGTCATTCATTGTTGCATCCTTGCACCGTTCTTTCGTGGAATTGCCATCTTATCGATACATTGGTGCGTTGGTAAAGTTACTCCGTCGTTCAGTTGCTTCGCTAGCAAACACGAGGCAGCTACACCGACCCAGGCAATCTGCAATCAACTCAGAGGATACAAACATGAAACAACGCGCTTCCTGCATTGCCGCACTTATCGCTGCGAGTGCCATGCAACTTGTTCGCGCCGGCGATTTCGACGGTGCCTATGTGAGCGTGCAGGCCGGTGATAACACTACTCGTACAACCGGCGCCTACTCGACCAATCGGAAGAACACTGGCGCCGCAGGTGTCGAGATGGGTTACAACTGGGAGGTCTCGGGAAAGATCGTGGGTGTATCGGCCTTTTACGATTACAACGGGCGTGCGAATCACAACGTGAGTGGCGGCGGGACAAGCAAGTACGGCAGCGACGTATATGGCGTCGACATGATCGCTGGCCTGCCGGTCAACAAGAAGCTGTTGGCCTATGTGAAGCTTGGTGATGCCCAGATCAAGGGCAAGGACGATGCCAGAAGCTTCAGTAGCAACGCCCTTCATGGCGGGGTTGGGGTCTCATACGCGGTCGGCCGCCAATGGACTGCCGGCGCCGAATGGACTGACGCACGCGCCAATCACCATGGAACACGGCTGAACGACGACAACTTCATGATCACCACCGCATACCACTTCGGGGTGTAGGCGTTCCAGTCCTGGCCTTGCTCCCAAGGTTATCTCTCCCGGCTGCGGGGGCAAGGTCAGGATTTGGAGTTCACAATTTATTGTCGTGCCACCCCGTCAACCGCACCCTTGACGAAAACCGTCCAAATGCTTTCAAAGAATGCATCCCGTTCTGTCTCGTTGGAGAGGCTCCGGTTGCCGAACAGCGTCTGCTGAAAGACCCAGCCCGTACACATACCGCCGAGGATGTGGCACTGGTCTTCAATTGGGACGTCTGCGCGGACTTGGCCTTTCTTTCGTGCGGCTTCGAGCAGATGAATGAGCATATCGTCGATCGGCTGCAGGACGCTCTTGGTTACCAGGGCGACGAGGTCGGGAAATCGTAGGGCCTCGGAAACCAGGATCCGATAGAGAGACATGGTTTCGGGTTTGACGAAGGCGAGGTCGAGCAAGGAGCGGGAGAAGTCACGCAGCGCTTGCAGTGGGTCTGCGGCGTTGGCCCGCATCTTGAGGGGGTTCTCCAGCACGGAGCGTACCAGTTCAAGGATGACTGCGCCGAAGAGCTCTTCTTTGGAAGCATATCGTCGATAGATGGTTTGCTTTCCAGCTCCAGCAACCGACGCGATTTGATCCACCGAGGTGGCTGCATAACCCTGCTCGATGAACAACTGTGTCGCTGTATCCATGATCTTGCGGTTGATCAGCTCTATGGATTGAGCGTCGGGGCGTCCGGTGCGTCGAGGGGTAGCTTGCATACAGTTTGGGCTTACAGTGGCTTATTGTACAAAGACTAGCATTTTCTCATATTTATGAACAGAACCGACTCGTTCCGTGCATTCCTTGTGCTTGAAGCACAAGGGCCTTGTCACAACTGTAAAGTGAACGATATGGTATCGTATCGACCCGTAAGGTAGGAAGGTAGGGGCTGCATGAATTCTGCAAAGGGAAAGTCGAAGGCTGAGCCGTCCCGGCAATCGTCGGCTGGCTGGATCGTCTCGGTCACTTGCCTGGTCGCCTTGCTTCACTTTGGCCGCCAAGTGCTTGAGCCGATCGCGCTGGCGGGGATTCTGAGCCTTGCCATTGCGCCCATGGTGCGCCGAGTCCGGTTGCTGGGGCTCGGGCAGACGGGTGCGACCCTCGTATCGGTGGTGCTGCTTGGCGCCTGCGCCATCGGGACCAGCGTGGTTGTTGTCATGCAAATCGGCGCTGTCGCGTCGGATCTTCCCAGGTACAGCGCGAGCATCCACAGCAAGATCGTGGAGGTGCAAGAGATGACTGCGCGACCCTTTGCGAAGTGGGAGACAAACCTACGGCAGATCGCGCCGGTAGCTTCTTCTGCTCCGACTGCAGACACATCAGCGAAAGCGCCGCAGACCTCGTCCGGTGGATTGCCGATGACGGGTATGGCGCCCAACGAGGCCCTATCGCGTCTGTTTGCGGCATTGTGGGGGCCGATGGGGGAGTTTGCGATCGTGCTGGTGTTGCTCCTGTTCATCCTCCAGGAGCATGAAGCACTGCGCGACAAGCTGATCCGTGTGGTTGGCGAGGCGGACGTGGCCAAGACGCTGAAGGCACTGAGCGACGCAGGTGAGGGCGTATCCCGCTTCATCTTCCTGCAGTTTGCGGTCAACGTCGCATTTGCCGCCGTGATTGGTGCGTCGCTTTGGCTGATTGGGGTGCCGCATGCAGTGCTATGGGGAACATTTGGCGGCTTGCTGCGCTTTGTGCCCTATGTGGGCGTACCGATTGCGGGCCTGGCTACCAGCGTCTTTGCGGCGGCGGTGGACCCGGGATGGACGTTGTTGCTCTCGTGCCTGGCCGTATTCGTCGTGGTGGAGCTTCTGCTTGCCAACGCCATTGAGCCTCATGTGTACGGCCACAGCACCGGGCTTGCTCCGTTGACCGTCATTGTGTCGGCGCTCTTCTGGGGCACACTGTGGGGGCCTGTCGGCCTCCTGCTGTCGACGCCGCTCACGGTTTGCCTCGTGGTCATCGGGCGC
>JAFAKZ010000458.1 GCA_019234745.1 Burkholderiales bacterium | reverse complement strand
GCGCCGGGCTGGAAGGGGTCGGCCAGGAAGCGTTCGGCCGTCAGCTCTGGGCGGTTCAGGTAGCCGCGTGCGACGCCTGCGCCGCCGATGAAGATCTCGCCGACCACGCCGACCGGTACCGGCTGCAGCTGTGGATCAAGGATGTAGATCCGATTATTGGCGATGGGCTTGCCGATCTGCGGCCGGGTGGCGCTGCCGTCGATATGGCGGACGGTCGCGTCCACCGTGCATTCCGTCGGCCCATACACATTGAAGAAGCGCGTAGTGGTACTGCGGCGCATCTTGTCCCACGATGCGGCGGGGATCGCGTCGCCGCCGATCATCACATGGGTGGGCTGGTAACCTGGCGCTTCGCCTAGCCCGGCGTCGAGCAGGCCTTCGAGCTGCATGGGTGTGCAGTCGACGGCGTCGACCCGATGCGCGGCGAGGAAACGCCATAGCGTCCGGCCGTCCATACGGACCTCGTCCGGCACGACGACCAAGTGATGGCCGGAGAGTAGCTGCAGCCAGCACTTGACCGAGGCGTCGAACACCACGCTGGCGTTCATGGCGACTGATATCGCGTGTGCCTGACCGGCAAAGACGGTACGGCCCAGTGCGACCCACAGGTTGACGACGGCGTGGTGCTCGATCATCACGCCCTTGGGGGCGCCGGTGGAGCCGGAGGTGTAGATGACGTAGGCGAGGTGCGCGTCGCGCAGTCCGGCCACGTTGGGATTGTGAGCGGGGGCATCGGCGAAGCGGGCCAGGTCGGCGAGCGCCACCGTCGGCACCGTCGCAGGCTCGACCGGCGCTTGCTGCGTCAGCATCACCTTGGGTGCGCTGTCGGCCAGCACGTAGGCCAGTCGATCTGCCGGATGATCGGGGTCCAAGGGTACGTAGGCTGCGCCCGATTTCAGGACGCCAAGCAGCCCGATGATCATGTCCACGCTGCGCTCGATGCAGATCGCCACGCGATCATCCGGCTGCACGCCAAGACCGATCAGGTGGTGCGCGAGTCGGTTGGCGCGCGCGTTCAGCTCGGCATACGTCAGCCTGCTATCGCCGAACGACACGGCGATGGCGTCGGGTGTGCGTTCGACCTGGGCTTCGAACTGGCGGTGCACCAGCATGCCTTGCGGCCGATCTGCATGTGTCGCGTTGAAGTCGGTGAGCACCTGACGACGCTCGGTGTCCGACAGCAGCGCAAGCCGCGAAACGGCCTGGGTGTCGTCCTCCCCCATGCCCGCCAGTACCGCGCGCAAGTGCCCGGCCATGCGGGCGACCGTTCCTGCGTCGAACAGGTCGCTGGCGTAGGTCAGGTTGCCAATCAGGCTATCGCCCGTTTCGGTCACCCCCAGGGTCATATCGAAATGGGTCGTGTTGCCGGCCTGCGCAAGGCCGCTCAAAGTCAGGCCCGGAAGGTCGATAGCGCCATCGCCTGGGGTGTTGTTGAGCGCCAGCGTCACCTGGAAGATCGGGCTGTGCCCCATGCTGCGCGGTGGCTGGACGGCCTCCACGACGCGCTCGAAGGGTAGGTCCTGGTGCGCAAAGGCGCCCAGTGCAGCCGTCTTGACCTGCGCCAGCAGCTGCGCCACGCTGGGCTCGTCGTCCAGGCGCACGCGCAGCGCCAGGGTGTTGACGAAGAAGCCAATCAGCGATTCCAGCTCGCTGCGTTGGCGGTTGGCGATCGGCGTGCCGACCACGATGTCCTGTTGGCCGCTGTGCCTGGACAGGACGATAGACCAGCCGGCCAGCAGCGTCATGAACAGGGTGGTGCCGTGGCGGCGGCTCAGCTGCCGCAGCGCTTCCGTCAACGAGGCATCGAATTCGAATTCGTACTGGCCACCGGCGAAGCGCTGAATGGCCGGGCGAGGCCGGTCCGTCGGCAGCGTCAGCAGTGCTGGCGCACCGGCCAGATGCTGCTTCCAGTAGTCGATCTGCGATTGCAGTACCTCGCCTTGCAGCCAGTTGCGCTGCCAGGCGGCGTAGTCGGCATACTGGATGGCGAGCGGCGGCAGCGGGTCGGGCCGGCTTTGGCTGAAGGCGGCGTACAGCGTGCAGAATTCCCGCACCAGCACACCGATGGACCAGCCGTCGGTAATGATGTGATGCTGTGTGAGCAGCAGTACGTGCTCGTCATCGGCCAGGCGCAACAGTTGTCCACGGATCAACGGGCCGGCGGAGAGGGAGAAGGGGGCAGCGAACGCCTCCGTGGCGATTTGCTGCACCAGGGCGTCGCGTTCCTCGGCTGGGACGTGGGCAAAATCGCGCTCCAGCAGTGCGAAGCCGCAGCCGGGGGGCGCGATCTGCTGCACGGCGGTGCCTGCATGGTCGGCGAACGTGGTGCGCAAGCTTTCGTGACGGTCGACGATGCGGTCGAGCGCGGCGCGCAGGGCAGCCCGGTCGAGGTGCCCGGACAGGCGTAGCGCGGCCGGCATGTGGTAAGCGGCGCCGCCGGCGTGATCCAACTGGTCGATGAACCAGAGCCGCTGCTGCGCAAATGACAGCGGCAGGGGCTGGCTGCGATCTACCCGGACTGGGGCGGGCGGCGCATCCTGGGCAACGGATGCCTTGGCGGTTCTCTTCAGGCGAAGCAGCAGCAATTCCCGCTTACGTGCTTCCAGATCGTCTGCTGTGTTGACCGTAGTGGACATGTGAAAAGATACCTGGCTGTTTCCGGATCAGTTGTTCAGGAGCTTGTGTTCCTGCGCCAATAAAGCGTCGATCTCCGCTTCGGAGAGGTTCGCGATGTCGTCCATGGCCTGCTGGACGTCGTCGGACCCGAACTGGCCCAGCTGTTGGTCGAGGATGATTTCGGCCAGGGCGGCGACGGTCGGCGTCTGGTACACGTTGAAGAGCGGCAAGGTGACGCCGAACTTTTCGCGCACGCGGGTAATGAACTGCGCCACCATCAGCGAGTGCCCGCCGAGTTCGAAGAAGTGGTCGTGGCGCCC
>JAFAKZ010000405.1 GCA_019234745.1 Burkholderiales bacterium | reverse complement strand
ACTCTTCAAACTCGACCAGCGTATTGCCGGAATCCAGGTTCCAGTCCGCGTCGCCCAGCAGGCTGAGCTGCAGGGGCTTGGGCAGTTGGGTCTTGTCCAGGCGCATACGGATTTCGCCGCCGAAGCGGCTGTCCAGGCGACGCGTGACGGCGCCGCGCTGGCCGACTTCCCAGTCACGCGCCACACCCAGCGAACTCAGTGCGCCGCCCAAAGTGTCGAAGCTGCGGTAGAGCGTGCCGACCTCCACGCGGTAGCTGCGCGTGAGCGGGTGGTAGTAAAGCTTGTAATAGGTGCGGGCCGAGGGAGAAAACCAGTCCGACATGCGCCGCATGGCCCAGTACCAGCGCGGCCGGGTGAGCGTGAATTCCATGACGAAGGTCAGCGGCACGCCATCAAGCAGGGCGTTCTCGTGCACCGGATTGAGGCTGACGCGGAAGCGTGCATCGAGCGCCAGATGGCCTTCGTGCTCCATACCCTGGGCGGAGTCGAGCTGGATGCCGCCAGCCCAAGCGGGTACGAAGAGGAAAAGCGCCAGCAGCCACGCGCGCAGGTGGCGGCTAACCATCCAGGCGGTGGTCTGGCGACGCCATCCCCCCCTTTGCAAGCAGCGCGTAGTAAAAGCCATCGTGGCGCTCGTTAGGCAGCAGTTGGCCGCTCTGGGGCAAGCCGGTCAAGAGCGGAAGCCGCCTGGCGTCGGCATGACGCGCAATAAAGTCGGCGATCTGGTTTGCGTTCTCCTGCGGGAAGATCGAGCAGGTTGCGTAAAGCAGTGTACCACCCGGCCTCAGGCAACCCCACAATGCATCGAGCATATCGCGCTGTTGCGTGGCAAATTGCGCAAAGTCCTCGGGCCGGCGCAGCCATTTGATGTCCGGGTGGCGCCGCGCCACCCCGCTGGCCGAGCAGGGCACGTCGGCCAGGATGCGGTCGAACGGTACACCGTCCCACCACGCCGCAGGCTTGCTTGCGTCACCCACCTTGAGCGTGGCTTTGATGCCCAGGCGCCCGAGATTGTCGGCCACGCGCTCCAAGCGCGCGGCGTCGGCATCGAGCGCCGTCATGTCCACCTCGGCCAGTTCCAGCATATGGCCCGTCTTGCCGCCCGGTGCGCAGCAGGCGTCCAGCACGCGCATGCCCGGCTCGATGGCCAACAGGGGCGCCGCCCATTGGGCACCGATATCCTGCACCGAGCAGGCGCCGTCGAAGAAGCCTGGCAGGCGCTCCACCGGTACGGGTTGCAGCAGGCGCAGACCATCTTCACCGTCCGCCACGGCCTCGATGCCCTCGGCCGCGAGAAGCGCCAGATAGGCCTCGCGCGTACCGCGGCGGCGATTCACGCGCAGGCTCATGGGCGGATGCTGGTTGCCCGCCTCGATCAGCGCCTGCCAGTCGTCCGGGTAGGCCTCGCGCATGGCCTGCACCCACCAGGCCGGATGATTCCAGCGCGCTGTCTCATCCGTGGCAGCTGCGGCCAGCAGGCTGTCGCGCCCGCGCAGGAAGTTGCGCAGCACGGCGTTCACCAGGCCCTTGGCACGACCGCCGCGGATGCCGCTCGCCACCTTCACCGCATGGTCGACCACGGCGTAGGGCGCAGCGCGGCCCCAGGCCAGTTGCTGGATACCCGTAGCGAGCAGCGCGCGGACGTCTGCGTCGATGTCCGGGCGCGTCAGCAGCCGCCCAAGGATAAAGTCGATCTCGCCCCGTCGGCGCAAGGTGCCATAGCAGATGTCCTGGATGGCAGCACGCTGGCGCGGCTCCAGTTCCGGGTTGGCACGGCGCTGCGCCTGCAGGGTGTCGGTAAGGTTGCGGCCGGCCAGCACGTCGGCCACGGCGGCACTGGCGAGTTTCTGGGTCAGGAACATGGGCGCTGCTCAGCCGGAAAACACTGCACCGACGGCTATCTTGCCGCCAGCCAGGAATTCGCGCACGGGCAGGCGCTTGGCGCCGGGGCGCTGCAGTTCCAGCATGCGCACGCTGCCCTCGCCCGCCGCCACGACTACGCCGTCGGCATCGGCCGCCAGCACGGTGCCGGGCACCCCCTGCCCTGGCGCTGCTTCGGCGCGCCAGCATTTGATCGCTTCCTCGCCCAGGTTGCTCACCGCGCCTGGGAACGGATCGAAGGCACGGACATTGCGCACGATGGCTTCCGCCGGCAGCGTCCAGTCGATGCGCGCCTCTTCCTTGCGTATCTTCTCCGCGTAGGTCACGCCGTTGGCAGGTTGTGGCGTGGCGCCTGCGCGCAGGCTGGGCAGGTTCACTACAGCCCGTACCACGGCATCTGCACCGGCGACAGCAAGCTTATCGTGCAGGCTACTGGCCGTATCGCTCGCCTCGATGGCCACCGGATGAACGGACAGCATGGCGCCCGTATCGAGCCCCGCGTCCATCTGCATAATGGTCACGCCCGTCTGCGCATCGCCCGCCTGAATGGCCCGCTGGATCGGTGCCGCACCGCGCCAGCGCGGCAAAAGCGAGGCGTGGATATTGATGCAGCCGTAGCGCGGCATATCGAGCACTGCCTGCGGCAGGATGATGCCGTAGGCGGCGACAATCATGACATCGGCCGCGATCTCGGCCACTGGCGCCTGCTGCTCCGACGTGCGCAATTTTTCCGGTTGGTACACGGGTAGGCCATGCGCCAAGGCCACTTGCTTGACCGGCGAGGCGGTCAGCTTCATGCCGCGGCCGGCGGGGCGGTCCGGCTGCGTCATCACCAGTGCAATCTCGTGCCCGGCGGCGATCAGCGCCTTCAGTGCCAGTGCGGCGAATTCCGGCGTGCCGGCGAATATGATTCTCATCGATTACAGCGTCTTTCTCTGGTTCTTCTTGAGGCGCGTCAGGATGCGGTTCAGCTTGAGCTTGGACAGCTTCTCTACGAAAACCTTGCCGTCCAGGTGGTCGATCTCGTGCTGGATACAGATGGCCAGCAAACCATCCGCTTCCAGACGGAAAGGCTTGCCGTCGCGGTCCAGCGCCTCCACCACCACGTGTTCGGCCCGCTCCACCTCTTCGTAGATACCGGGCACGGAGAGGCAGCCCTCTTCGTAGGTCGTCTTGCCGTCGGCCTCGACAATGCGCGGGTTGATGAAGGTGGTGAGGCCCGTCTTGTCCTCGCTTACGTCGATCACGACCAGGCGCTTGTGCACGTCGACCTGGGTAGCCGCGAGGCCGATGCCGGGCGCCGCATACATGGTCTCGGCCATATCGTCGATCAACTGGCGCAGCTTGTCGTCGACCTGCTCGACCGGAGTGGCGACGTTGTGCAGTCGCTCATCGGGGTAATGAAGGATATTGAGAATCGCCATGGTGTGTTCTGTTCGCTGTCGGATTGCTTGGCTAGGAAGCCTCTGATCAAGTTCCCGGGATCGGGTACTTGATCAGAGGCTTCCTATGATAAAAATCATGCCGCTGCGGTGCAAAATCAAACCGTATCAGCAGCTTAATGCTCGTTAATGGGGTAATTCAAACATCTCGACGCATGATGCGCCGCCGCCAATGGTGGTGAATAAATCGGCAATTCCCTTGCTAGTCCAGATATTTGAATGCAGAATTTGAGTAATTGGATTAAATGCCCAATGCATATTTCGGCCGACGTATCGATGCGCGCCGAGAAAAGGACACCATGATGCCGCTGCTTTCCGCACCGCTCCGCAATGCCGCTCTCGGCGCCATTATAGCCTTGGCTTGCGCCGGCGGCGCAGCCCGCGCCGACGAACTCACCTTGCAGGACAACGCGCCCGAGCGCTATGTCGTGGTCAAGGGCGATACGCTGTGGGGCATCTCCGGCAAGTTCCTCAAGGACCCCTGGAAGTGGCCGCAGATTTGGCACATGAACCAGGACGAGATCAAGAACCCGCACTGGATCTTTCCTGGCGACGTGATCGTGCTGGACACAAGCAGCGGCGAACCGCGCCTGAGACTGCTGGGCAACGAGGCAAATGATGCGCTGCGCAACCAGCTCGTACACGTCGAGCCGCACGTGCGCATTACGCCGTTGGAAGACCGCGCAGCACCCACCATTCCCCGGAACGCCATCGAACCGCTGCTGGTCCACCCGCTGGTGGTCGACGAGGCCGACTTCCAGCACGCGCCGCGCATCGCGCTGCCGCCCAAGGAGCGCGTACAGATCGCCAAGGGCGACAAGTTCTATGCCGTGGGCAACCTGGGCGGGACCGGCACGGACTGGCAGGTGTACTCGGGCAACCGGGAGATTCACGACCCGATCACCAAGGAACTGCTGGGCTACGAAGTCACCTATAACGGCGACGCCACAACCGAGGAACCCGGCAACGTGTCAGCGCTGGAGGTTACGTCCAGCGTGCGCGAAATGGTGGTGGGCGACCGCCTGCTGCCCAAAATCCGGCCGGGTTTGGTCAACTACGTGCCGCGCGTACCCACCGCGCAGATCGAGGGCAAGATCCTGTCTACCTATGGCGGCGTGGGCGACGCGGGCGTCTACACGACCGTGCTGATCAACAAGGGTACGCGCGAAGGCCTTGCACCCGGCCATATCCTGTTCACCTACAAGGCTGCCCGCCCCGTGCTCAATGAGAAGGGCAAGGAAGACAAGCATATGATGGCGCCGCCGGAAAAGATTGGTACCCTCTACCTCTACCGCGTGTTCCAGAAGATGTCCTATGGCCTGGTCGTGAGCAGCAGCAAACCCATTACGCAGCTGGACGACGTTCGCACCCCCTGATCCTGGATTGCCGTGAACTACAACCTACGGCCGGCTACCGAAGCCGGCCGATTTCATTCCTATATCGAACCCTGGCTACGCCTGACGCTGAGCAAGGGCGTCGGCTCCGCCACAACCATCCGTCTGTTGTCAGTGTTCGGTGAGCCGGCCACGGTGCTGGACGCCAGTCAGGCGACCCTGGCAAAGCATGTACCGCCGCGCGTCGCCGCCGCCATCAAGGCCGGGCCCGATCCAGATCAGCTGGCGCGCACGCTGGAATGGCTCGCGCAACCGGGCAACCACGTGCTGACGCTGGCCGACGCCGACTACCCCAAGCGCCTGCTGGAAATCCCCGACCCGCCCGCTCTCCTTTATATAAAGGGCAACAGCCGCCTCCTGGAAGCATCGAGCCTGGCCATCGTCGGCAGCCGCAACGCCACACCACAGGGCCTGCAGAACGCGCAGGCCTTCGCGCGCGACCTGTCCAGGCGCGGCTGGACCATCGTGTCTGGCCTGGCGCTCGGCATCGATGCCAGCGCACACGAAGGTGGGCTGGATGGCGATGGCAGCACCATCGCCGTCATCGGCACGGGACTCGATATCGTCTACCCGGCGCGCAACCACACGCTGGCGCACCGCATTGCGGCAAGTGGCGTCATCGTGTCGGAATACCCCTTGGGCACGCAGGCCCTGGCCGGCAACTTCCCCCGTCGCAACCGCATCATCTCCGGCCTGGCGCGCGGCGTGATCGTGGTGGAGGCTGCGCTGCAGAGCGGTTCATTGATCACGGCGCGCGAAGCGGCCGACCAGGGGCGCGAGGTATTCGCCATCCCCGGCTCTATTCATTCCGCCTTGTCCAAAGGGTGCCACCAGCTCATCAAGCAAGGTGCCAAGCTCGTCGAGGCGGCCAGCGATATCCTGGAGGAACTGGGCGCGCCCGCACCGCTCAAACAGGGGGCACAGACTATACCCGCGGAGCAGCCGCCGACGGACGGCGCAACCGCGGATTTGCTTGCGGCGCTGGGCCACGACCCCATCGACGTCGACTCGCTGATCGCACGCAGCGGCTTGACGCCCGACAGGGCTTACGCGATCCTGTTAATGCTCGAGCTAGACGGCCAGGTGGGAAAGCTACCCGGCGGACGCTATCAAAGACTCGCTTGAGCACGTAAAGCCTAAGGGTTTTGCAATGTTTGCCGTTCCTGCACAATGAGGTGTTTTTCCCCGATGTTCGATATTCTTGCCTTCCTGTTCGAGCAGTATTTCACGCTCGACAACTGCCCCGACCGCACGACGCTCGCGAAGCGCCTGTCGGCGGCTGGCTTCGAGGATCAGGAGATCGACGAAGCGCTGGATTGGCTCAACGAGTTCAATGAACTCGACACCGGCCCCTACCGCGCGCTGGATGACACCCCACTGCTACCGCGCATCCTGCACCCACGCGAAGCGGCCCGGCTCACGCCGGACGCACAGTCCTTCTTCCACTACCTGTCGAGTTCCGGCGCCTTGAGCACGGGCCAGCGCGAATTGCTGGTCGACCGCCTGATGCAGTCGAATATGCAGCAGCTGGACGAGACAGCCGTGAAGCGCGTGGCACTGATGGTGCTGTGGCGCCAGGGTGATGACCTGGCCAATCTGCTGATCGAAGAACTGCTGTTTGCGGGTGACGCCGCGCCAATGCACTAAGCACCGCGGCACGGTACCTGCGGAAAACGCAGGATTGGAAATTCGGCCAACCGTGCCTACATTACCCCTAAGATTGCGCACCGCCCGAACCTTGGGCGACTGAATATTGCTGTGCCTTGTCTTTGATAAATGACGAGACACAATAGCGGAGCACGCATGGCTGATAACCTGCTGATCGTCGAATCGCCCTCCAAGGCGAAGACGCTGAAGAAATACCTGGGCAAGGACTTCGAAATCCTCGCCTCCTACGGTCACGTCCGTGGCCTGGTGCGCAAGGATGGCTCGGTCGACGTCGACCATGACT
Organism: Burkholderiales bacterium; assembly: GCA_019234745.1. GTDB lineage: Bacteria > Pseudomonadota > Gammaproteobacteria > Burkholderiales > Chitinimonadaceae > JAFAKZ01. The sequence continues at coordinate 12,685 of JAFAKZ010000405.1, read as the reverse complement.
TCGCGATGAAGTACCAGATCATCGCCAAGAACGCGAAACACGTGGACGCCATCGTCACCGCCGTGAAGGCCGCCAAGAACGTCTATCTGGCGACTGACCCGGACCGCGAAGGCGAAGCGATTTCCTGGCACCTCTTGGAAATCCTGCGCGGCAAGAAGGTGCTGGACAAGAAGCTGGTGAAGCGCGTGGTGTTCCACGAAATTACGGAAACGGCAGTGAAGGCAGCCGTGGCGCATCCGCGCGACGTGGACAGCGACCTGGTGAACGCCCAGCAGGCACGTAGCGCGCTGGACTACCTGGTGGGCTTCAACCTGTCGCCGCTTCTGTGGCGCAAGGTGCGCTCGGGCCTTTCCGCCGGCCGCGTGCAGAGCCCGGCCCTGCGCCTGATCTGCGAGCGCGAGCTGGAAATCCGCGCCTTCACGGCGCAGGAATACTGGTCCGTCCACCTCGACAGCCACAAGGGCAAGCAGGCCTTCGGTGCGCGCTTGAACGAATGGCGCGGCAAGAAGCTGGAGCAGTTCGACATCCCGAACGCGGATACCCAGCAGACCATCCTTGATGCGCTCAAGGGCAAGTCGGCCACCGTGGGCCAGATCGAGAAGAAGCGTAAGAGCCGCAACCCGGCCGCCCCCTTCACGACCTCGACCATGCAGCAGGAAGCGGTGCGCAAGCTGGGCATGACAACGGACCGCACCATGCGTACGGCGCAGCAGCTGTACGAAGGTATCGCGCTGTCGGACGGCACGGCCGGTCTGATCACCTATATGCGTACCGACTCGGTGGCGTTGGCCAATGAAGCCGTGGCCGAAATCCGCGACTACATCACGCAGACCTTCGACAAGGAAAGCCTGCCGGCCAACCCCGTCGTCTACAAGAGCAAGGCGAAGAACGCGCAGGAAGCACACGAAGCCATCCGCCCCACGTCCATCACGCGTACGCCGGAGTCCGTCAAGGCCTACCTGAGCGCCGAACAGTTCAAACTGTACGAGATGATCTGGAAGCGTACCCTGGCCTCGCAGATGTCACCCGCCAAGTTCGATACCACGAGCGTCGACATCACGGTAGGCGAAGCCGTATTCCGTGCCACGGGCCAGGTGCAGGTGTTCGCCGGCTTCCTCGCCGTATACGAAGAGGACGTGGACGACGCGCAGGACGAGGACAATGCCAAGCTGCCACCGCTGGAAACGGGCGAGACGCTACCCATCGACAAGCTCTACGGCGAACAGCACTTCACGCAGCCGCCACCGCGCTATTCGGAAGCGAGCCTGGTGAAAGCGCTGGAAGAGTTCGGCATCGGCCGGCCGTCTACCTACGCCTCTATCATCTCCACGCTCAAGGATCGCGAATACGTGATCCTCGACAAGAAGCGCTTCCTGCCCACCGACACGGGCGAAGTCGTGAACAAGTTCCTCACGGAACACTTCGGCCAGTACGTCGACTACCAGTTCACCTCCAAGCTGGAAGACAAGCTGGACGAAATCTCCAACGGCGAGCGTGACTGGATTCCCGTGATGGAGGAATTCTGGGGCGGCTTCTCGCGCCAGGTGGAAGAGAAGAAAGCGCTCAAGCGCAGTGAAGTCACGCACGAGGCGCTGGACGAAGCCTGCCCGAAGTGCGGCAAGCAACTCACCATCCGCCTGGGCAAGCGCGGCCGCTTTATCGGCTGCAGCGGCTACCCGGAGTGCGACTACACGCGCGACTTGAACGAGACGGCGGAATCGGCCGACCAGAAGGCAGAAGAAGCCGTACAGGTCATCGAAGGCCGCGTCTGCCCGAACGATGGCGGCCAGCTAGTGGTCAAGTCCGGCCGCTACGGCAAGTTCATCGGCTGCGCCAACTACCCCAAGTGCAAGCATATCGAGCCTCTCGAAAAGCCCAAGGACACCGGCGTGACCTGTCCGAGCTGCAAGGTGGGTACGCTGACGGAGCGCAAGTCGCGCTACGGCAAGCTGTTCTACAGCTGCAATACCTACCCAAAGTGCACCTACGCGACATGGAACCCGCCCGTCGCGGAACCATGCCCGAAATGCAACTGGCCTATCATGACCATGAAGACCACGAAACGGCGCGGCCTGGAAAAAGTCTGCCCGCAGAAGGAATGTGGCCATAGCGAGGTCGTCATGACGCCGGAGCAACTCGCTGCACAGTCCAGCGACGACGCCTAGTCGACTGTGTCGGACATGACGAATGAATACCTTCTGGCCAACAAGGCCAGAAGGCTTTTGTTCGCCACTCTTAATCAGGAGTAAGATGCGTCACGGTCGCCATCCTTTCGCGGCCTGAGGAATACGCATGAATGCTCGTCGCGATCTCGACGACGCTACGCCGAATCGAATACTTGCGCAGCACTACCTGGAAGCACTGGATGCTGCCGGCGGCCTGATTGCCGACGCCAGCCCGGAGATGCTGCAGCGCGTGCTGGGTGCCGTTGCCGATGCTACGGGTGCCGATGCCGCTGCCTTGTACCGCAATCCCGTCAATGGCCTGGTCGCCGAGCGCGTTGCGCGCTGGCGCGGCGCCCTGCGCTTGCCGCCCGAGGTCGATGCCAACCTGTTGCGGCTCGACTACCGCCTGTACCGTGATCTGCACGAGACCCTGTCGGCCGGCCTGATGCTGGAGCGCCGCACGGACGAGCTGCTGCCCGCCACCCAGGTGATGCTGGCACCGGCCGGCGTGCAGTACCTGCTCTGCGTACCGCTCTTGGATGCCGGTGAACTGATCGGCTTCCTCGCGCTCGCCTATATGGATGCGCAGGTCGGGCGCCAGCCGCTGGCTCCGCGCTTCCTCTCCACCCTTACCAATTACATGGCCCTGGCGCTGATTAGGCGCGAGGCGGAAGACCGCCTGAACGTGCATGCGCGGCGCATGAACACGCTGGTTGGTGCCACGGAAGACATGGTGTTCGAGCTGGACCGCCACGGCGTCGTCGTGAGCGTATGGTCACAGCATCATGCCATCCCGTCCACCGACCTGGTCGGCAAGCCCCTGGAAAAGGCCTTCCCGCAGGACATGGCCTGGGCACTGCGCCAGGCACTGCCCAGTGCGCTGGAGCGTGACGGGCGCGAACAGGTAGAGTTCACCCTGCCGCGCCTGGAAGGCGCCATCTACTGCATAGGGCGCCTGCAGGCCGTGCCGAGCGAGGACGGCAACGACCGCCACCTCGTGGCGCTGGTGCGCGACGTAACGGAATTGATGCGCGAAGAAGCACGCCGCCGCGCCATGGTAGAAACGCTGGACCTGCTGGAAGAGGCCGTTGTCGAGCTGAGCGTGGAGGGCAAGCTGACGCGCGTGTCGGCCGCCTGGTCCACCCTGCGCGCCGACGATGCGGCAGGCAGCCACGATCTGGGTCTGCCACTGGCCGACTTCTCCCACCCGGACGAAGCACCGCAGCTGCTCAAGGCCGTCAACGCCGTGGTCAGCACGGGCGAGGCGGTCACCGTGCGCTTCCGCCTGCTGCGCACCGTAGCGGAAGCCCTGTGGCTGGAAGCGCGGCTCTTGCCCGCCTGGGGCACGGAGGGCCAGGCCACAGGCCTGCGCGGCGTGTTGCGCGACGTGACGGCCGCCCACCTGAGCGAGGCGCATATCCGCCAGCTCGCCCTGTACGACGGCCTTACCGGCCTGCCCAACCGCGTGCTGCTGGACGATATGCTGCACCAGGCCCTTACCCGCGCGCGCCAGACGGGTGCCAAGGTGGCCCTGGGCTTTATCGACCTGGACCACTTCAAGCAGATCAACGATGCCTTCGGCCACCAGGCCGGCGATCAGGTGCTGGCCACGCTGTCGCGCCAGATCACCAGCGTGCTGCGCGAGGAAGACGTGCTTGCACGCTGGGGCGGCGATGAATTCGTCGTGCTGCTGCCAGACCTGGAAGACCTCAATGTGCTGGCCAATGTGTCCGAGCGCCTGCGCGAAATCGCACGGCAGGGCGTGGTGCTGGAAGGCATTGAAACACGGCCTACGATCAGTATCGGCATGGCCATCTTCCCGGACAACGCACAGAACGCGGAAGAACTGCTGCGCGCGGCGGACAGCACCATGTACCACGCCAAGAGCATGGGCCGGAACAACGTCCAGTTCTACGGCGACATCGTGCACCTCAAGACCATGGGGCGCGAGCACATGGCCATCCAGACGCGGCTCAACCACGCGGTGCTGGGCAATGAGTTGCAGGTGTTCTACCAACCCATCGTCAATACGCGCTCGGGTCAGGTGTGTACGATCGAGGCGCTGGTGCGCTGGCACGACGACGCGGCCGGTTGGATCACGCCGCAGGTATTCGTGCCGCTGGCCGAGAAGCTCGGCCTGATCGGCGAATTGTCCGAGCAGGTCACCGTGCAGGCGCTCACCAAGCTCAAGGGCTGGCGCGCGCGCGGCCTCACCCAGCGCCTGTCGCTCAATGTGTCGCGCAACCTCCTATTCTCGCCCCGCTTCGTGCGCAACCTGATCGCCACGGTAGAGGAATACGATCTGCGCCCGGACGACGTCATCATCGAGGTGACGGAAAGCCTGGCGCTGACGGACCACGCGCGCCAGTCGCGCCACCTCAAGCAGCTGCACAACGCCGGCTTCAAGATCGCCATCGACGACTTCGGCACGGGCTATTCCTCGCTGTCGCAGCTGCACGACATGCCCATCGACATCCTCAAGGTCGACCTCAGCTTCACAGCGCGCCTCAATAGCGAGGCGGGCCGGCGCATCATGCAGGCCATCGTGCAGATGGCGCAGGCGCTGGGCCTGGAAGTGGTGGTGGAAGGGGTAGAGACGCTGGAAGCGGCGCGCTTCTTGCAGGGCCTGGGCGTGGACAAGATGCAGGGCTTCCACTTCAGCGAGCCCGTACCGGCCGGCGTATGCGAGCTGCATATGCAGCTCGGGCTGCACGGGAAAATTTGAGCAAGCGGTCGATACGCGAGAAAATAGCGGGAAAACTCCCCTACTCCGGCACGGTTGGTCCATAAATAGACCAGCCTGCCATCAAGCTTGTGGTCCGCTCCCATGTCGCTGCTGCGCGCTGTCTATAGCGTTTACGTCGGGCTGCTTTTCCTGCTCGGTGTCATTTCCGTCATCCCCGCCTATTTCGTCGCGCTCTTGGCACTCAAGGAGCCACACCGCCTGGGACTGATGTTCGCCGCCAACCGCCGCGCCATGCTGGTCTGGTCCTTCCTCACCCGCATTCATGTCCGCGTCGAAGGCCGTGCTGCCTGGGAGCAGTCGGTCATCATGATAGGCAACCACTGCAATATGCTGGATATGCCCGTCTGCGCCATCGCCTGCGAGGGCCCCGTCAAGGTGCTGGCCAAGGCCGAGTTCGCGCGCATCCCTTTCCTCGGTTTTCTGTTCCGCAGCTTCGCCGTACTGGTCACGCGCGAATCAGCCGACAGCCGCCGCGCCGGTGCGAAGGCGCTGGCCGAAGCCCTGGAGCAAGGCTGGTCCGTCCTGCTATTCCCCGAAGGCACGCGCAACCGCACGCCCGAGCCGCTGCAACCGTTCCGCGACGGCGCCTTCCGCGCCGCCATCGCCTCCGGCAAGCCCATCCAACCCTTCGTGCAGATCAACTCGCGCGGCGCGCAGATCCTCAATACCTTGCTGTGCCGCCCCAACACCATCACCTTCCGCTGGCTGCCGCTGGTACCCACGGCTGGCCTGACGGAAGACGATATCCCCGCCTTGCGTGACAAGGTGTATGGCTTGATCGAGGCGGAATTGCGGCGGGATGATCCGGCGTTTAAATCCACATGACATTAGCAGCATCTACCCGAAAGACATCGCAATGACATGGCAACCCATTTCGGAATCTAAGCTATGGGACTTGATCAATGCCGCCGAAGCACGCATGACGCCACGCCGGCGCCGAATGTGGGATGCCGTACGCGTGACACCGGCCAAATGGGCTGAACCCAGCTATGGCGAGCTCGGAGGCGGGTTCTGGGTGGTCGGTATCCAAGGTGAAACGGTAGTTTGGTATAACGATATTGAAGGCGGATTCAACCGGTCGCCATACAAGACGCCTGGTACGATCGCAGACTATCGATGTAACCAAGACGAACTTGAACACGTCATGGAATACCTGCTTGGAAGGCTCGAATTTGGCTATGACACAGGCCCCATCGCGGGAGCACCTCAAGCGGGTGAGTACCGACCGTAACGAAATGACGCGTAGGTCGGAAAAGCAAAGCGCCTTCCGACGCATGGAATGCCGATTTATTGCGATGCGCGTAACTGTTCCGTGATCGTAATGCGGTGAAATCTCAAAGCGTGGAGCGCTGATTGCGACTCCATGCGTCGGAAGGCGCTTCGCTTTTCCGACCTACCTCATCTAACGCCCGTACCGAGCCGTTAAGGTCGCAGTCCCCAACGACTGGCGCATCAAGGCAGCCCGTACAGCCGCACCGTCTGCGCCGGCCGGCAGATCGAGCTTATCCGCCTTGAGCGCCCACACCGTGAACACATAGCGGTGGGGCGCATTGCCCTTGGGCGGACAGGCGCCGCCGTAGCCGGCTTCACCGAAATCGTTGTCAAGCTGGTAGGCGCCGGAAGGCAGCACCGCACCGCCCGATTGGCCGGTGCGCGCAGGCAGCGCATGTACATCGGCGGGGATATTCAACAGCAGCCAATGCCACCAGCCGCGCCCGCCATTTGGGGCATCGGGGTCGAATACGGTGATGGCGAAGCGGCGCGTGCCGGCTGGCTCCCCTTCCCAGCGCAGGGCGGGCGCCACATTGCCGCCGCCGCAGCCATCCTTGGCGTAGACCTGGGCCAATTTCAGCGTGCCGTTGGCGGGCACGTCCATGCTGCTCAGCGAGAAATCGCCTGCATGCGCCCAGCCTACCGCCGCCAGCAACCCGACCATTCCCGCACGTACATTGTGCATATCGTCCTCCCAATAGCTACTCGGCCAATTGTACGGGCCGCTGCTCTACCGTATCCGCCGGCGCCACGAAGAAGCGCCGCGGTGTAGCCCAAAGGCGCTGCAGCAGCTTGCCTATCAGCTCCCGGTTGTAGGCCAGCCGCCCGCCGCGCGCGCGCATGGCCACGAAGAGCGCCAGACTGAAGCTGACTGCCAAGTTGGTAAGGCCGATGAGGCCAATCCCAAGCAGCGACGTCGCCCAGGCCTGCCATCCGAGCTGGAAGTCCAGCGCCACGGCCGCATAGGCTAGGTAGGCGGACGAGAAAGTGATGTGGCGAATATCGAGCGGCAGACCCAGCAGATAGCCCAGCGTACCCAGGCTGCCCAGCATGATGCCGAAGAAGAAATTCCCCGCCAGCGCGCCCAGATTGTTCTCCACATAGTCGCAGATGCGCCGCCAGCGCGGCTCGCCAAACAGGCGGCGCGGCCACTGCAGCTGCCACAGGCGCGCGGGGATGCGGTTGTAGATGGCCATATTATCGTAGTAGCCCGAGATCAGCCCGGCCAGGAATAGGCAGACGCCAGCGATGGCCGCGTGCAGCACGGCGAGCGAGCGCAGCGGGTCGAGGTCGTGCAGCAGCACGTGCGCCTTCTCCGTCGTCACCCAGGTCTGGCCCAGGCCGTATTTGACGAACAGGGCGATGCCAAAAGCCGTAGTCAGGGCCACGCCGGCGTTGCAGACGATGGCGATGAACTGCGTACGCGCCACCGCTTCGATCAGGTCGACCAGACTATCGAGCCTATGCTCGCCCTTGCCCTGGCCCGCATCCACGCTGGCCGCGATGCGCGCCGCCGTCATGGCCGGCTGCTTGGTGGCAATGGTGAAATGCAGCACGTGTACCAGCATGAAACCCAGCGAGTAGTTCATGCTGAAGGCGAAGGCCTCGATCAGCGGCGCCAGCTTGAGCTTGGCGAGCAAGATCTTGAATAGCGCCATGAAGCCCACGATCACGCCCGCCCCCGTGGCCGAGCGCGCCATGGCCTTCCACTCGGCGCGGTCGGCCGCGATATAGTGCTCACCCGTGCGGCCCGCATGCTGGGTGATCTGCAGGGCCAGCATGTCCGTGTTCGTCGCGAACAGGTCGCGCAGGCTGGTCTTGCGGTTGTCTGCCTGCACCAGGGTGCAGAACAGGCCGACGGTGCGCTCGGCGGCCATCTCGGTCTGGGCTGGGTCGAGCAGAGCCAGCAAGAGGCGCAGCCGGTCCAGGTGCTGGCGCAGGCGTACCATCAGGTAAGTAAGGCTTACGCTCACGCCCTCGCGCGCCATGGTCTTGCGCACGCGCGCTTCGATCTCCTCGCACTGGGCGAGCAGCACTTGCACATGGCTATCGTCCTCGTGCACCAGCGTGTCGTCCACCAGCCGCGCCTTGTACAGCTCCAGATAGTCGCGCACGGCCACGTTCTGGGTGAGGAACGGCGACTCGAAGCGCTCGATGGACGGGTGCACGCGCACCAGTTCCGGCTCCAGGCCGATCGCGGATATGCGGTAGGACAGCACCTGCGCCGCCTCGATCAGCTCCAGCTCGATACAGCGGATCTCACGGCTGTGGTCGGCCGCTGCGACATCCAGCGCGCGCCACAGGTCCAGCCAGATTGCCGGCTCGACCGCCCCCACCCACTGGTAGTCGGTAGTGACGTGGAAGGCCCGCCCGAGCACACTCAGCATATAGTCGTCGCGGTGTTCCTCAGGCAGAACCTTAGCCCCGATGCGTTGACGCAAGGCGCTCCAGAAGCCCTGGTTGGCGAGAATACCCGCATCGGCCAACAAGTGCAGCAGGCGGCGCTGGCCCAGGAGCGCCATGATGTATTGGCGCGCGGCGAGGCGGTTTTCCTCGCTCAGGCCCAGCATCAGGGTGAGCGCGCGGATGCGGTGGGTGGCGTCGTCCACCTGCTCAGGCCGCCGTGGGCGCAAGGTGGCAACCAGTTGGATGAAAGGCTCGACCGAGGCCGCCTGCGGGTCGGCCCGCATCGCCGCGATCGCCAAGGCCAAAGGATCATTTTGACTCATCTAAATCAGAGGCTCCCTAGGGATTCCTTGGAGTTGGAATGTGGGAGAGTCGTCCCGGGCCGGAAAAGTTCGCGGATAATGGACAAACGTTTTGAAGGACTTCACGCCATGGTAGACGGGAATCGGCCCCGCATCGAAATCCACTACTGCACGCAATGCCGCTGGCTGCTGCGCGCCGCGTGGCTGGCGCAGGAGCTATTGAGCAGCCTGGAGGCGGAAATCGGCGAAGTGGCGCTCGTGCCTGGGACGGGCGGCATTTTCCAGGTGGTCGCAGCAGGAACACTGGTGTGGGACCGCAAGGCGGACGAGGGTTTCCCCGACGCGGCGGAACTCAAGCGTCGCGTGCGTGATGTGGTGGCGCCGGAGAAGGGGCTGGGGCATGCCGATAAGGGCGCTCACTAGCACGTCGTTGTATTTGCCCGCACCGGCCCGCAAAATGCCGCGCGGTCGTGGCATGATTTCTTTCATCCAATATTTGGGCCCATCCCGTGCGAGAAACACTTAGAGAGACGTTTGAAAAGCTGCGTACAAGAATATTGGCTGTCATCGCTGCACTCGGCATCGCCATTGTGGGCGCCTATTTCTATGAGAAGGTGTATCCGTGGTTGGTCCTGCCGCGACCAAGCACCGCATACCATGCCGGTGAACCGTATGTGATCGTTTGGCCAGCCAACGATCACGACAATTTGTCGCATCCCTATCCATCGGCGCCGCCTATCGCATTACGAATCGAGCCGACAGACGTTGCCGACTGGTGGAAGCGGAGTGGCGATATTGGTCGCCCACAGACTGCTGCGGTCGATAACAAGCCGCCCACGACGCTTTACCTGCAGGTCAGTTCGCCCAGCTTTGCGTCGCCGCACGCGCTATCGGCCGAGTTGCTCTGCCCTCACAACGCCCTCGAAAACTGTCTAATGGGTAGCGCACGCATGTTCTTGGACCGCGACGATCTAGATTTGGACGGCGAGGACGTTGTGTTCGGACACAAGCCGCTCGAAGTTGCCGTGAGCCGTTGGGGGCAAACGCAGGAACGCTTGTTCGAATATTGGACGTACGACGCGGGCATAGGACACGGCGTGAAGTGGCTGGGTTGGGACTGCACGTCCTTGCACAAGCCAAACGACCCCGCGATATTCGATGTGGCGGGCTCGCCGCTATTGGCGAACTATCGGCAATGCTACAGCCCGGACCCGTGGGCCTCCCCATGGGGGAAGCGACGCCATACGACGTTGAACCGCCTGTGGGTACGAGACGGCAAATTCATCTTCACCTACCGCAATCGCTTCGTACATACGGACGAGGAGGAAATTCCAAGCGAAAGCGTGTATCCCGGCGCAGCCAGGGCAATGCTTTTCTTCAGCGCCTGGGACATGCTCAATCGTATGGAGTCGAACGCGATCTCGGCCCCGGCCGACTCTGCGGAGATCGGCATGGCGCAGGTGCAATCGGTGCTGTGCGAGGCGGCGGGCGCTACCGCACGGAAATGGCAGGCCGACCTTGAGGCACAATACCCCGTAGACGGCGAAAAGCCCGAGACTGCTAGCCTCAACAGGTTCTTGAGGAGCCAATCCGATGGGCGGCTCATGAAACGTCTCAACTACGCGGCGCTCGGGTGCGACTATGCGCTGGACGTGGCGAAGCGCCACACCGTGGACGCGGCCAAGCAACTCGTACCGCCGCTAGCCAAGGTGGAAAAGGCACAATTGGCCCTCGCGCAAATAGATCCAAGCCGATACGAGAATCAGGTCCAACCTGCGCTCGATGCGCGGATTGCGGCAATCAGCGCCGCGTCCGGACCCCACACGCCCGCACTGCTCGAGCCGGTTGCCGAGCAGATTCACTATTCAGGGTTTGTGTGGCCGGGGACGCCCGAGGCTACAGTGCAAAAGACCAAGCTCGCCCGCGCGGAATCGCTCCTCGACTTGCTTCCCGCTGGATTGAGCGAAGACGACAGGCTGAGGCTGTACGACGAGATGGCTAGCCGTTACGGCTACCTACAGGACTATCCAAAGCAGCTAGCATTGCTGGATCGCGAATGCGAGGACCTTCGATCACATCACGGCAATCAAGCAAACCGATTGCTCGTGCCGCTGCGCGAGCGCATGGTCGCAATGTGGCGTGCAAAAGACTTCGACGGCAGCAGCGCAAGCCTGAACGATCTACGGACGCTCTGGCAGGCTGTGCCGACGAGCGCGCCCGACCTGCCGCCCAAGGAAGACTCCCGTGGCTGGCCGATGACCGGGTTTGAAATTGCCTATTTTCGGTCGCTGATTGCTTTCAAGCAGGGAGACTTCGCGCAGGCGGCCGTCGAAATGGAGGAAGTCATTCACACGATGGCGGAGCGGCTAGGGCAGGACAACCAGTTCGTCGCCGCGGCCCGGTTCCATCTTGACGAAGTTCGGCATCAGCGTCGCGACACGGCGGCAAGTGTACGTGGCGGCGGATTCCTACCCCCTGGCTGGGTCTAGAATTAAGACACGCGAGCACCCGCGATTAAGCCACCCGCGCAAACACAAAGAACTCCCGGTTCCCATCCCCGCCGGCGATTGGGCTATCCAACCAATCCAGCACGGCAAGCCCCAAGTCACGGCAAGCCGCCTCGATCTTCTCGCGCACACCCGCATATAGGCTCGCGTCGCGCACAATCCCGCCGCGCCCCACGCCCTCGCGGCCCACTTCGAACTGCGGCTTGACCAGGCAAAGCAGGTGCGCGCCCTGCTTGAGCAGCGGCACCATGGCGGGCAGCACCAGGGTCAATGAAATAAAGGACACGTCGGCCACGGCCAGGTCGAACAGGCGGCCAGCGTTGAGCGGCAGTATCTGCTCAGCATCCAGCGCACGGGCATTCACGCCTTCCAGCAGCAGCACGCGTCGGTTCTCGGCAAGCCTCGGGTGCAGCTGGCCGTGGCCCACGTCCACGCCCACCACGCGCTCGGCGCCGGCCTGCAGCAGGCAGTCGGTGAAACCGCCCGTGGAGATGCCCACGTCCAGGCAGCTCAAGCCCGCAGGGGTTAGGCCCGTATGCGCCAGGGCGCCAGCCAGCTTGAGCCCGCCGCGCGACACATAGCGGTCGGCCTCGTCGGCCTCCACTTCCAGCTGCGTATCGGCCAGCAACTTCTGGCTCGACTTGCTGACGGCCGTGCGCCGCCCGCCTTCCAGTACGAAGACGCGGCCCGCCGCTATCAATTGCTGCGCAGCGGTGCGCGAATGGGCCAGGCCCAGGTCGGTGAGCAGGAGGTCGGCGCGGATCAGTTCGGTCATGGCGAGATTTTAGCAGTTCACCGACGTTCGCCGCCGCTCGCGCAGCACAGGCGGGTAAAGTCCCTCGCTTTTGCCCCAGAACATGCCCACAATACATAGGTCTCAGCCCGCTCGCTGACAACGTAAAGCATCGAATGAAAAAATTCTTCCCCGTGCGCGGCCATGGCGACCATAGGCTGTCAATCAAGGCGCTGGTCGACCTGCTGGTTGAGGAAGGCCACCTGTCGGCCGACACGGCAGCCCAGTTCCTGATTCCGGCCCGCACCTCGGCACACGGCAAGTCCCACCCCTTCGTCGCGATGGCCATGCAGGCCTGGCACAGCCTGGCAAGCGGCGAGGCGATGGACATGGACTGGCTAGGCAACTGGCTGGCGCGCAAGGTGGAGCTGGACTGGCAGCATATCGACCCGCTCAAGATCGATGTCGCGTCCGTGTCCGGCATCGTGAGCCATGCCTACGCCACGCGCTACGCCATCCTCCCGGTGGCGGTGGATGCCAACTCCGCCACGCTG
>JAFAKZ010000356.1 GCA_019234745.1 Burkholderiales bacterium | reverse complement strand
CGATCGAGACCGCCAGCATCGTTGCAGTCGGTTTGAACTGTGCAATAGGCTTCATGTCAATGCGCTCCCAGGTCCTTGGTCTTGGAACTCAGCTTGTAGATGGTCTGGACCACGGCGACGGACGACTGATTGCCTCCGTAGGCGAATGCCGTGACCTGAAACATGGCATTGCCCGTCGTATCGTTGCCCAGATACTGGATATTGAAGCCGGGTTTGGCATAGTACGTGCCAGTGCCCCCCGTCGTGCTGACCGCCGCGAGGGCCGTCGAGGACGACGACGACGGTTGCGGCGGCGTGTAGCTCACGTAGGTCGTCCACGGCAAGGTCGCGGCGCTCGTGCCCGATGCGAGCGTGATGTTGGAGCAGATCTGCGGCGTCGTGTATATGGCGGTGCAGTTGATCTGCGTGGAGTCCGCGTTTTGCGTCAGCCACCATTCAGCATAGGTCAGCGTGCTTTGGGCCACGTTCAGTGCGCGCGCCTTCTCGCGCACATTGCCCGCCATGCTCGCTTCCAGGCGGAAGCTGTGTGCCATGGCGACGACCACGAGCGTCAGGACGATCAGCATGAACAAGCTGGAAATCAGAATGAAGCCGCGGTGGCGAAGCGAGGGCGGGCAACCCGTCGGCGTGTTCGTGAAGGCTGAGCGGATCATCATCATACACCCATGAGCCGGATGATTTGCGTGTAGGCGATCGTCTGCGGCTGGCCGTCGTTGACGGAAGCGTTGTAGTTCGGGTTCACGAACGTCAGGACGATGCGCACCGAACGGACAGCGTTCCAGTTGGCGACGTTGCTGGCCGTCAGATACTGCGTCGCCGAGCCGTTGCCGACGGTGTCGACGCCATAGTTCACCGTCATGCTCTGCAGGCCATCGACCAGCGGGACGGCGTTCGCGGCGGTCGTGGAAGCGGCCGCACCGGCCCCCAGCGCGCATGTCAGTACTTTCGTATTGTTGATCGTCTGGACGGTGAACAGGTTGTCATAGTATTTGTTGCCGCCGGTGCTGTTGGACCCGCCCTGGCAATTGAGAATGCCGTCGCCGCTCGCCGTCTGGTAGCGTACGCGGATCGTGTCCGAGGCGCCGGCCGTGCCCGTGGTACCTACGATGTACTGCCCGGCCGCATAGATGCCCGACACGGCAGGCAAGGCGGTAGCCCTGGACGACGTCGTCGGGCTGGTGTAGTAACCTGCCGGCTGGATGATGCCCGCAAGCAAGGTGGCCGTGAGGCGTTCCTTCTCCTGCAGCTGCGCCAGGCCGTTTTGCGCCGAAAAGGTCTTCCGCTGGCTGATGAACAGGGTACATACGGCCAGCAGCAATACCAGCGCGATGACGATGGAGACCTGCAACTCGATCAGGGTAAAGCCATGCGCGCGCCGGACGCCGCCGTGGATGCAGTGCAAACGGTTCGTTCTCATGGCTGCACCACCGTCTGGTAATTGTAGGTATTCTGCGTGCCGGCGATCTGCTTGCTGCCCTGCACGTTCTCCGACCAGCTCACCGTGATCGTGCAGGCGATTGATTGCCCCACCAGGGTCGTGCAGACGATCTGCCCCTGGCCGTTCGGCAGCTGGCCAACCATCGTGGCCCAGTTGCTCAGATCGTAGCCCGCCATCTGCAAGGGTGAGCAAGCAGAACCCACGCAATCGGCTGGGGTCGTTGCAGCTGCCGCCAGAGCCGCATCGCCGGTGAACGTGCCCGTGCCCGTGGGGTTCACGTTGATGACGCCCGGTGCGGTGAAAAGCCCGGCCGCCCAATACGCCTCGTTGGCCATCATGGCATTGGACATGCTGGCAGCCATCATCGCTGCCATGCCGCGCGCGCGCGCCGAGCTGGTATTGCTCAGCGACACCCCGTCGATACCCACGATGCCCAGGAGGCCGACCGTAATCAGCACCAAGGCGATCAATACCTCCAACAGCGTGAAGCCTGCATTGCCCTTGCTGCGACAACGCGATGGGTCTTTCCTGCGAACGTTGGGTGCTTGGCTCATCAGCATTGGGTCCCCGCGGCATCTTTCTGGCCTGATTGCAGTATCTGGAGGTGTCCGATGACGGAAACCGCCAGGCAGCGCCGCGCACTGGTGCTCACCGGGCTCGTGTCGAAGGTGAACAGGCCGGCATTGGCCGTCGGAACAAAACCCATCCGGTTGAAACAAAGGGCGTTATTGCCCGCCGTCGATGGGGCGAAGGTCACCGTGTCCGACGAAGTGAACGGCTGCCTGATGCGCAGGACAGTACCGCTCGTATCCGTGCAGTTGTTGTTGACGGGCAGGAGCGTGATCCAGCCGCCGTTCCAGGTGGCCTGCGCCGCGCAGGTAGGGGACGCGGCGGAGGTATTGTTCGACGGGCAGACGACGATGTTCAAACCGCGCTTGGACGCTTCGCTGCGCGCAAACTCGAGGTCGTGGTACAGATCATTGTCTTCCGCGCCGATGTGGCCGGAGGAAATGAAGGTGTTGTAGCCCGGGATGGCAATGAGCATGAAGATGCCGATAATGACGAGAACCGTCAGAATCTCGACCAGGGAAAATCCGCGGCTTTGCATTGGCAGCACGCCTGAACCAACCGTGCTGTCCAGCTCCCGGCCCTCCGCGCGTGCCCTGGCATCAGGTTTGGCAAAACATCCCATTGTTGTTCTCATTTCGCTCCACTGTGACTACTGGTTTTTCGGAAGACCAGCGCATGGTTAGCCCACGCTAAGCGTCGTTGCCATTATCCCGATCGGCTTGCATACGTCCATTCCAGACCGACCAGCGCAAAAAATACGATGACGGGCGGCATGACAGGTGGTTATCCACAGCCGCGCGCCGATGCGGTTGCGGGCCGGATAATCCTGCGTTTTGCTTATTGCCTTCCGCTTTCGCGCCGGCACCAGCCCGTGGCACGGCCGTATTGCAAGGCTCGCGCAAAGATGCACGTCCGCGAGAACCGTGGCGATTGCCGACACATCGACGGCTTCCGGCATCGCAAAGGCCCCTAGTAAAACAAAAGAGCACGACACTGGCAATGCCAACGTCATGCTCTTTGTGTCGTGCTACCGCCGTTTCAGGCGGTTTGTACCATCAAACCGGCATCGGAACCGGCTCGAACGGCATCAATGGTGATGGCCGTGCTCACCGTGCACGTGGCCGTGCTCCAACTCTTCCGGCGAGGCCTTGCGCACTTCGGCAACGGTAGCCTTGAAGCGGATGCGCTTGCCAGCCAGCGGGTGATTGCCGTCGACGACAACCTTGCCGTCGGCGATTTCCGTGACCGTGAACAGCATCACGTCACCGCTGTCCGGATCATCCGCTTCGAACATCATGCCCACTTCCACCTCAGCCGGGAACACGTCCAGCGGCTCCATGCGCACCAGTTCGGCATCGTATTCGCCGAAGGCATCATCGGGTTCCATGGTGACTTCGATCACGTCGCCCGTATTCTTACCTTGCAGGGCCTCTTCCACGATCGGGAAAATGCCGTCGTAGCCGCCGTGGAGGTAGACCATCGGCTCGTCCGCCTGCGTCTTGTCGAGCAGCTCGCCTGCGGCGTCGAACATCTCGTACTGCAGCGAAACGACGGTATCTTTGATAATTTCCATGTGCGGACTTCCTTGGGTACGCCCTTAGGCGTCTAGGGTTTGAATCAGTTTGAGGACATCGGCCGCGTGGCCGCGCGGGGTGACATTGTACAGCGCATGGCGCAGCACGCCGGCACGGTCGACGACGAAGGTCGAGCGGATAGTACCCAATTTTATCACGCCATTGCGTTCCGTTTCCCGCAAGGTGTGATACTGGCGTGAAACGTCGGCCTCGCTATCGGACAAGAGGCGCACCTGGATGCCGTGTTTGTCGCGGAACGCCTCGTGGCAGAGCGGGTCGTCCAGGCTCACGCCCAGCACGACCGACTGCGCCGACTCGAAGCGTTCGGCCAGGTCGGAAAATTCGATCGCCTCTACCGTGCAGCCGGGGTCGTCGTCGCGATGATAAAAGTACAGGACGACATTCTTGTGACCCTGGTAGTCCGATAGCCGCACGATGTCCATGCCGGCATCAGGCAACTCGAAGTCGGGCGCGGGTACTCCAGTTTCCAGCATCATGGGCCTCCGCGAGCAATAGCTTGATCAGCGTCCGAATCCGGCACGATTGCGAACACAGTGCGATAATCGCATCCCCACCTCTTCATTCGATATAGCGCACGATGCCGAATCCGCCGCTAGGGAATTTGACACCAGACGAGTTCCTTGCCAAGTACTGGCAGAAAAAGCCCTTGCTAATTCGCAACGCTGTTGCGCAGTTCGACTGGTTGCCAGAGCTGGCCGACCTCATCGAGCTGGCCGGCCGCGACGACGTGGAATCACGCCTGGTGGAGTACAAGCGCGGCGTGTGGTCGTGCGACGCCGGCCCATTCCGCCCTGCCCGCTTCCGCCGCCTGGGCGAGAGCGACTGGACCGTGCTGGTGCAGAACGTAAACCACCACGTACCCTTTGCCAATGCGCTTTTACAACGCTTCAACTTCATCCCGCAGGTGCGCCTGGACGACCTGATGATCTCCTATGCGCCGGCTGGCGGCAGCGTGGGTCCGCACTTCGATAGCTATGATGTGTTTCTGCTACAGGTGGGCGGCAAGAAGCGCTGGCGCATCTCCTCGCAGAATGACCTGCAACTGGTGGCCGACGCTCCGCTCAAGATTCTGGAGCGTTTCGAGCCGGAGGAAGAATGGGTGCTGGAGCACGGCGATATGCTCTACCTACCGCCCAAGTTCGCCCACGAAGGCGTGGCCCTCGAATCGGGTATGACCTGGTCGGTGGGATTCCGCGCCCCGACGGCACAGGAGCTGGGAGGCGCTTTCCTCGACTTCCTGCGCGACCGCATCGAGCTGGACGGCATCTACGCCGACCCGGACCTGGCCGTTACGCAAGAGCCCGGCCGTGTACCGGCCGACTTCACCCAGCGCATCCAGGCCATGCTGGCCGGCATACGCTGGGACGAGGACACCGTGCGCGAATTCTTGGGCGGCTACTTCAGCGAGCCCAAATCCCACGTGTTCTACGATGGCCCGGACGATCTGCCGAACGAGAAGGCCTTTGCCCGCTCCGTCGAGAAGCAGGGTGTCGTGCTCGATCTGAAAACGGTGATGCTGTACGACGACGCGCGCATCTATATCAATGGCGACTCGCTCGACGTCGAACCGGCCGCGCACCCCACGCTGCATCGGCTCGCCAATGAGCGCGCCTTGCCGCCCGCCAAATATCCGACGAACGTCATCAAGGCCTTGCTGGCCTGCTACGAATGCGGCTATCTACACCTGACCGAGAAACAAGCTGAATGACCAAACACGCCTTCCCCACCGACTGCCCGTGCGGCAGCGGCAAGAACTACAAGGACTGCTGCTTCATGTACCACATGGAGAAGGTCCACGCGCCCACGGCCGAGGCGCTGATGCGCTCGCGCTATAGTGCCTATGCACTACGCAAGGCCGACTATGTGCTGTACAGCTGGCACCAGTCCACGCGCCCGGCCGAATTGGACCTGAGCGACGACAGGACAAAATGGATGGGCCTCACCATCGTCGCGACCGAAGGCGGTGGCGAAGCGGATGAAGCAGGCATTGTCGAGTTCGCCGCCAAGTACAAGATCGGTGGCCGCGCAGCCAAGCTGGTGGAAAAGAGCCGCTTCGTGCGCGAGAAGGGCCGCTGGTACTACGTGGACGGCCAGGTGGAAGAATGATCGTCCGCCTCGCCCAGCCCGACGACAGCGCGGCCATTACTGCGCTCTATATCGAACTGGTCGACAACCCGCAGGTACAGGTGTTGCCAGAACGCCTCGCGACGCTGGCCGAGCATGCGGACCATGCCTTGCTGGTAGCGGAAGCGGGTGGCCGGATCGTCGGCACAGCACACCTGATGTTCTGCCTCGACGCCATGTTCGGCCTGCAGCCCTATGCGCTGGTCGAGAATGTGGTCGTTGCGGCTGCTGCGCGCGGCCAAGGCGTTGGCAAGGTGCTGATGGACGCCATCGAAGCCCGCTGCCGTGATCGCACCTGCTCCAAGATCATGCTGCTCAGCAGCGCCACGCGCAGCGACGCACACCGTTTCTTTGCCCGCGCAGGCTTCCAGGGCGACGTTAAGCGGGGCTTCGTCAAATACCGGCGTGATTTCGCCATGGCATGCGAGACAGGATTGAATTCGTGACCAAGCATCTACGCACCTTGCTGGCACCGCTGCTATGCGCGGTCGGCCTCGCCCACGCCGGTAGCCTGAACACGGACGCGCTGGCCTACACCCTCAACGACGTGGCGCAGCATAGCGACGGCCGCTTCGGCGCCTGTGTGAGCGACGGCCGTACCATGGCCTGCACGCATGGCGACCAGCGCTTTCCGCTGTTCGGACTGATGCACCTGCCGCTCGCGATCACCGTGATGGACTTGGTGGACCGCCATATCTGGCGCCTGGACGACCAAGTCTACGTTACCCGTTCGGACCTGGGCTTCACCGTGCAGCCCATCGCCGACAAGATCGGCCCGGACGGCTACAAGACCAGCATCGGCGACCTGCTGGAAGGTATGCTCGTGCACAACGACGCAGCGGCGGCCAACTACCTGCTGCGCCGGCTGGGCGGGCAGCGCGTGGTGCAGCACCTGATGGAGCACTCGCTGGTCAAGGAAGTCCACCTCGACCGCGATGAGTGGCATCTGCGCGCCGACATCCTCGGCATGGACTGGCAGCCCACGGATGCTAACGAAGCGATCTTCGCGCACGATCTTGCGGCTATCCCCGACGACAAGCGCCAGAAGGCCTTCGACGATTTCCTGAAGGACACGCGGGATACAGCAACGCCGCGCGGCATGGTGGCCATCGTGGCACTACTGGCAGATGGCAAGCGCCTGTCGCCGGATTCCACGACCGACCTGCTCAAGCTGATGGCCGCCGCGCAATACGGCCAGGCGGGCCTGAAAGCGGGTCTGGCACCGGGTTGGCAACTTGCCGGCGTCGCAGCTCGCGGCCCGGATCGGCACGGCGTGAACAGCGCGACGGATGAGATCGGCCTGTTGACGGCACCGGACGGTACCAATTTGGCCGTCTGCGTATTCAGCAGTGGCTCGAAGGCGCCCGACAGCGTGCGTGCCGCTGCCTTCGCCCTAGTTGCCCGTGCGGCCACCGCGGCGTATGAACCCTCCCCTAGGTCCGTATCTGAACAAGCAAAGCCGGGCGGATTGCCCCTACAATAGGCGGGTTATCGCAGCCGTTCCGACCGCTGCCGCCAAAACATAGACAGGAAGACTTATGTCCAAGCTCACTATCAGCACAGCTTTCGATTCCGGCGCCATCGACGTGGTCAGCCTGGCAGACCACCGCAACATCCAGCTCAATATCCGCCCGGACAACGCCAGCGAATTCGCCCAGTGGTTCCACTTCCGCCTGCAGGGTGCGGCCGGCCTGCCCGTGACCATGCACTTCCTGAACGCCGGCAAGTCAGCATATCCAAAGGGCTGGGAAGGCTACCGCGCCGTGGCGAGCTACGACCGCCAGCACTGGTTCCGCGTGCCGACCAGCTATGACGGCGACAAGATGACCGTACAGCTCACGCCCATGGCGCAAAGCGTCTACCTCGCCTACTTCGAACCCTACTCCTGGGAACGCCACCTCGACCTGCTCGGTTTCGCCGTCGAGCACGAAAACGTCGAGCTCACCCGCCTGGGCCAAACGGTGGACGGCCGCGACATGGACATGCTGACCATCGGCGAGCCAGCCGAGGGCAAGAAGAAGGTGTGGCTGATCGCGCGCCAACATCCGGGCGAAACGATGGCGGAATGGTTCGTCGAGGGCTTCCTCGAGCGCCTCCTGGATGGCGAAGACCCGGTCGCCCGCGTGCTGCTCGACAAGTGCGTGTTCTACGTGGTGCCGAATATGAACCCTGATGGTTCCGTGCGCGGCAATTTGCGCACCAATGCGGCTGGCGCCAACCTGAACCGTGAATGGGCCACCCCGACGATGGAGCGCTCGCCTGAAGTCTTCCTGGTGCGCCAGAAGATGCTGGAAACGGGCGTGGACTTCTTCCTCGACGCCCACGGCGACGAGGCACTGCCCTACAACTTCGTGGCTGGCTGCGAAGGCAACCCCGGCTACAACGCCCGTATCGAAGGCCTGGAAAACGCCTTCAAGGCGGCCTGGTTGGCAACGAGCCCGGACTTCCAGGACCAGTTCGGCTACGAGCGCGACAAGGCAGGCGAGGCG